>JAYKJH010000253.1:0-16077 GCA_035285345.1 Nostocaceae cyanobacterium
CTTTCGTTCCTACAAAATCGCGGTTGAGGTTATTGATAGCAAAGTAAGGGGAAGCATGGATTTCTCCCCACAGGTCGTTGAGGTAGTTGGGAGGGAGAGCGTTGGGTTGTTGGTGGTAGTATTTCATCGGGGAGGTTATAGAGGATATCCTAGGGGTTAAGTTATGGCTTGATAAATGAACAGCATAACCGCACCCTATAGGATATCAATACTTGTCATCAACCTCTAAATCTATACTGCATTCTTGCTGGTAGTTGTATTTTGCGAGATTGGCTGGAAGAATCAAAATCGTAGTATTGTCCTTGACGAATACTCACATTTTGAATCAGACTCACAGGAGGCATATTTACAACATCGTAGCTAACTACTTGATGGGTAAACATCACATCCAGAGGGTTAAGGGGATAGGGATAAAAGAAGTCACCTGTTCTTAATTTAAAGTTCGCAACTTCTTGAATAGTTATTTCAGCTTTACTCATCCACTTACCTAAGCGAATCCATTTTGGGAAATTGAGTTCATTTTTAGCAATTAAAAAAAACTCAAATTGACTTTCTGGTGCAATTTCTTTTGCTCTGCCAAAGCTGGGAATATTCTTCTGGGTTTTCTCCATTTCTACATGGTAGTTGTTATTAGCATACTTCCATGTATTGAGAATCGCAGTGTGGTTAATTGCTCGTGCTGGAGTGATGTAAATCCCTTGTTGATTTAGAGGGGTTAAATGTTCCTCATATTTTGGTACTTGTTCGGGACAAAAGTAGCGATAGGAATGCTCTTCCGGGACAGTAGTAGCGTATTTTTCACTATCTACTAATCCTAAAGCGTAACAGAGAGCGTAATTGTGAATTACTGGCTCTGTTTCGTAGAGTCTTCCGATTTCACGAGTCGCGTAATAAAGGCTATCATGCAACTCAATTTGGCCATGATAAATAAAAGGCATTGTGTTTACTCCGTTGCTGCAGTTGCTTTCTTACCCTTCTTTCCTTTTTCAGCATTTTTAGAGATATATTTCTGTGCATAAGCTGTAGATTCAGCATTTGCTTGAGTCAACATTGCTTTTAACCGATTTTCATCACTGGTGATTGACTTGACTTCTGTTAATAGAGGTAAAAACACATCACCAATAAAGTCTGTGTGAGCGATACATTCTTCTTTCATCAACTCAGTAATAGCTTGGGTTGCAGCATCCTGAGCATCATCTTCATTCAACGGATCTGGTGGATTAATTTTACCGGCTGTTTTCAGTAAATCATAGATTTTTTGCGTCCAGCGCAGATTACTAACAATTTCACCATCCCCAAAAACAACCCCAATCAATTCATTTCTAACCCTTCCAGTTCTGGTAGTTTGCGCTCCATAATGACGAGTTCTCAGCAGGTTATTTAAAATATAGATAAATCCTGCTTCTGTTGGGTCTTTTAGTGTCACAATGCTAGGGAAAAAGACTTGCGGTAAAATGTGGTCTTGGCTGTTAATTCTGCTAGTTACTTCCCCATTACGGCTCATGGTGCCATTTTCAAAAGGTGCATTTAGGGTAAAGTTGAGGTGCGAATCATCAAAGGGAGTAATAGAATAAGCCGTATCGACAACTACTTTTGACTTTTCTGAACCAGCATCACCGATAGCAAAACCATAGAGAATACAGTCAGGAGTAGTCTTGCTAAATTCAACGTTATAGTCGCATTTATCTGCATCACCAATATTATAGTTACGCAGCAATTCCCGTCCGGTTAAACGTTCTGGTGTTGACTGTTTTCGCTTAAACATTGCTAACCGGCTAATGGGTTCTTTATTTGCAATTCCCGCACGGACTTTAGCTTTATTTAGTTCACCATCTGTCTGGAATAAGGGGTAAGATTCGGTAACGCGAATAGTGATAAAATGAGCGTATTTTCCCATTGGTTTGGCTGGGATTTGCTCGTGAAAAAATTTCGCGTCAACGGTTTTCAGTAAATTCATATTTGTCTCCAAAAATCAGGTTTATTTCATCTCGTTTCTTGCTTCAGCCAAGAAAGGCTATCTGTGAGCCTCTACCTCATATTCTCTATACTCAGTAGAGTTTAGGAAATAGAAAAGTGAATCATTCAGCATCCAACTCCGGAATTTCTTCAGGTTCCTTGTGGGGAATATTTTTCTTTTCTTCATCCTCCGCAACCCGGTAAATATATTCACAGGTATCGCGAATTAAGTTTAGTTGTGTACCTGCTAAACGTGCGCGATCGCTTTTAAAACTACCCTCAAATATATCTTCAACAAAAAACTTAGCAAACTCATACACTGCTTGACGCTCTTCTTCAGGATTTAAAGCAGGTTTCCATTTTCCATCTACTAATTTTAAGGTGGGTTTTCCCTCAGCAGCTTTGCGTCTGACATTAGTCATTAACTTTGATAAACGTGCAGCCACGACATCTGTTAGAGCTTCGGTATTATTAGCCAAACCTTTATCAAATTTCAAAATTATATCAGCAGCTTCATCAATTGGTTTCAGGATAGCATTTGCTTTAGCATATTGACTTTTAGCACGATAAAATCGGCGATAAAGTCTAGTTAATTCTCGCAGTTGATTCACGTTGGTTCCCTCCGGTTCAAAGTAGTGATAAAAGTCAAAGTACAAGCGGATTTTGGCAATAGGTATAGATTCAAGTTCTTTCTGTTTTCTCAGCCATTTATTGAGATAATGAAACACATATAGAGGATTGGTTTCTAAATCTCTAGCTAAATCTGATAACTTACCCCAATCTGGATCACCATCTTTTTTGCGGTTAACTTCTAGGTGAATAGCATAAGCAGCAGTCAAAGCATTTAAAGGAGAAAATTCTCTCTCTGAGGATGCATAAGGTAAAATGCTGTCTAAGCGATATTCATCTTTCTTAATCAAAGAATGAATTGCTTGATGTTCCCCATCGAGTAATACTGTTTGTTCAAACTCTGCACCATTAATAAAAGGTGGAACTGGCGACTCAGAAGCAACAACTTTCACATCCAAAACCAGCGGTAATACTAATGCTAACCAAGCAGGTGTTACCCATGATTCTGTATCTGTTGCATCTTTTCCTGGTGGTAAACCTAAGAAGAAGAATGTCAGGGTTTCTCGTTCAGGAAAGCTTATCTTGAAAGTGCGATCATCTTCAGGTTGGAGATTTTCTTTAATCAACAAATCATCCACTTGCTGGTAGTTTTGCATATCAAATTTAGCAATTTGATGTTCTGTAATAAAATGTTTTCGCATTTCAGCATCAAAGCGAGTGCGGGAAAATTGCTGGTACGCCTTTTGTAAGAACTTATTAGTTTCTGGCGTAAAGAAGTACGTAGGGTAAAGATATAGATAACGATATTTGCGATTTTCAAAATCTGCTCCTGTAGCATTAGTTTGATTCATCAAAATTTGTCTCAACATAATTTCCATTGACCATATTGAACAAATTTTTCGTTTCGCTGCTTGGGCATTAAATAAAATTTGCCGGTTACTGTAAACTTGAGGAGCAAATAAAGTTGCTGACTCCATTTGTTCAGTTACAGTGTAAGCAGAACTAGAAATTGCACAAACATTTTCTCTTCCTCTTCCGTTTAGTTTGGCAGCATTATAGCGGGTTAATTCTACTAAAAATGGCTCTGTTTCTGGTTTGATAACGGCACCTGTCGGTAGAGAAATTACTCGCTGTACATAAGTGCGTAAATCATTCCAGCCATCAGGAATTTCAACCTCTTCTAAAATTGGTCTAATCAAACTTGCAGCATGATTAACCATGTCTTGCATTACTGCTATGATTTGAGCAAAGTCTTTACCAGGATTTTTGCGGAAATATTGTGCTGCTAGGTAATACCAATCCAGGGGAACACCACCTGTTTTTTTCAGAGATTGGATTTGCTTAATAGCAATAATTTCCTCTGATAATTCTAAGTACTCCGCTAGCTTTTGTGTTAAGTCTAATTCTGGCAGAGTTTTTCGTTCTGTTTTTGGTAGTTGTTTTTGCCAGTTATTGACTTTCTCTAACCACTTACTCCAAATACCACGACAGATAATATCGCCAAATTCTGCCAAGCGGTCGATGCGAATTTCATTGGGGAATTGTAGATTTAAATTCTCAGGTAATTCTCCCTGTTTTTGATAACTTTGCAAGCTGTCACTGCGCTTACTAGCTGAAGCAGTTTTGCTATCAGGAAGTAGTTTACAAGCAGCATTAACACTAACTTCCATCAAGCCAATGACATCAAAAAATAGCCAGTAGTAATCAGCAAACTTTAAACCTTTACCATCGCGGTTAAAAGCTGTTTGTCTCTCCTGCAATTTCTCGGCACAAAGTCTCTTAATTTTTGTAATTACCTGTTCCGGAATCCTATCAGTTTTAATTGCAGGTGCATCAATTTTAGCTAAATAAACGACACCATCAGGTAAATACAATAACGGGGTGTAAAATTCTTCCGGATGTGCCTCAATTAAAGCATTGTTGAGAATATTCGTGAGAACACCACGATTTTCAGAAAGGGAGTGATAGGTAAATTTTAGTTGATGATTGCTGAGGCTTGCTAATACATTTGGTAATCGCCCTATTTCTACATCTCTCGGATGTTTGACAACGGAAGCAAATAAATCAGAGAGGGAAACTAGGTCAATTAAAGTCTGTCTAATTCTGCCGTCAATTCTATCATCATCTAATGGTTTTAGACCCCGAGTATAAAAACCTAAATCCGCATCGTGTCTCACACCAGAATTGCTACTAATAAAAATGATGTCATCGATAAATTCTTGCCAAGTTTCGCCGAGCAAGTATTGCAAGCCAAAATCTAATATTTTCTTGGCAATATACTCTCGTCCAATATTAGGCGCATCTTCTTTTTTAGCTGGTTCTATTTCCCAGTCTCGCTGGATAAATTTTCCCTCTAACCAAGCTATATAGTCAGGATACTTTTCATAATCGTGCAATAAATAAGAGACGATGAATAAACAAAGTTGTAGTTCTTCACAGTTTCGCTTAACTGGGTTGGTTGCTATTTCTGATGTCAGTAATTTTTTAGCGATGCGGTAGGTAGGAAAGAAACCATTAAGTAAGTGTGCGATAATAGATTGGTCATCTGCATTGTCGCGACGAACTGGTTTTTTACCCTCGGCTGCTCTTTTGATATTAATTAGAGGAACATTTATTTCAAAGAATTTACCACCCTTCGCTGTTGCTCCTGCTAATTGCAGAATTAAGTTAGGTAAGACATGCTCTGCAAAATTTTCTAGGATAGTATCGCCTTCATTTCCTTTGGTTTTTTTGACTGCTTCTTTGAATAAGCGAATAGTGAGAAGTTCTCGCTTTATCGGTGATTCCTCATCATCATCTGTATTTTCATCCCAGTTGGGAACTTCTTCTGGTAAATCATCCCAGTTATCATCAAATAAAGATAATTGTTCGTTAGCCATTGTTCTTTCTCCAGGTTTCACGTAATTCTGCTAAACGTAACCAATTTCCGCTTCTCTTGACTTCGATGTACTCCCAACCATTACAAGAACATTCATTGATTTTTGCGGCTAAAGGCCTGGGTTTATCAAACTCTTGTTTGTCATACAAAATAGTTCCTTTAGCTGATATTTCTAGACTAGGGACAGTATCGTGTACTGTATATATAAGGAGAAAGGTAAGCAGGGCAGTACTGCATAAGTAGAAATACTTTAATACCTCTTAGGGATTGAAACACTGTAGCCTTCTGATTTCGGGCAAAACCATTTCTCCACAAGCTTCTCAACATATCCATCCTTCATCCTCCTTCGGCTTTCTATGCCACAATAGGGTTTCTAACATCAACGCATCCTGTCCAAATGCAATGCTATAGGGCGGTTTTCTGTCCTCTGGTTGGTCAGTAACAGGGTGAATTTGAAAGTGCATGGGTAATCCCAGAGTGGCTCGTAAATAGTTGCGATCGCAGTCCGAAATAAAGCACACTAACTTCCGCCGACTCACTGCGTTACTAATGTAATTTATCCCATAACCGTGGGGCTGACATATTTCCAAATCTTTGAGAACCTGTACCTTACCAGACTTAGCCAATTCCCACATATTTCCTGGATAATAAAAATGGAAATCTTCCCGCAGTTCTCGGTAATCTCTCAACTTCAAATAACACAAACTTTTCTCAAAATTAGTAGTTTTTACCCCAGCTTTTCTCGCTTGTGTTAAAAAACTATCTTCATCCCATACCTCAAAAATAAAGTTGCTGAGAATACCAGGTAGGTTATACATCTTAAACCGTTCTTTTTCTGGTTCTTGGGGATTTGTTAAATCATAAATTGCACAATCTAACTGACTACTGCCACGAAAACTCCTCGCTTCATCAATAATTTTAGTTTTACCTTCATTTTTACAGCGATAAAACTGCCCATTCATCTGATTAATACTAATCCCCAAAACTTTTTGAATGCTATTCCCAAATTTTTTATCAACATCTGGGTACTTAGATTTCATGTAAGGATTTCCATGCAGTTTGCTATAAATATAAGCTGCTTGAATTCCACCCCATCGCTGCGGATACCTTTCAAATTGATTTTTATATGTCCAAGCAGCACGAATTGCATTAGTAAAAGTAATGCGGTCATAAATTTCATCTGCTTCTAAAGGATGGGATTTATCTGCAAATAACCTAGCTACTAAAAAGTTCGGTATCAAAGCATATGCTTGATAAGTATCAAAGTCTTGATGTCTACCAATTCTGCCAAAGCGTTGGATAAAATTACCCGCATCTGTGGCTTCAAAAACTAAGAAATTAATCCGGAAGTCTACACCGACATCAATAGTAGATGTCCCCAATAGTAAATCTGCTTCTGCTACTGAATTTGATTTTTCAGTTTCTCCTGTTAACCCTGTATTTTCTCGGACTTGCCATCGCGGTTCAAAAATAGCCTTTAATTTTGGTAATAATTTTTTGACAGCAGCAATGGAATTAAGAATTATTGCTCCTTTACTCTGGGGATAGTCTTGGAAAAACTTTAAAATTACTATTTCGGCATTTTCTTCTATCCACTTGTAGCTAGAACTGAGATTCGGTTCTAGTTCCTGCGGAAAGGTTAAATTTATCGGCTGACTAATTTGTCGCCACCCTACATTTAATGCCTCAGTATCAAATCTGTAAGCCTTATTTTTAATCGGATCAATAATCTTGTAATTTAATTCAGCTTTATCTAAAAAATTTTGCAGTAATTCATTAGGAGTAGCAGAAAGAAACAGAAATTTTTTCGTCCCATCACCTGTATGCTTCATCAACAGCATAGTATTGATAACACTGGCAAACTGCGGTGAAGAAAAAATATGAAATTCGTCATAAACAAACAGCTTGTACTTTTCATCAATCCGGCGAAATAACCTGTCAGGGTTATCTATCTTATCTCCCCGAAGATAGTAAAAGTTATGGATATAGTGAAACAAGTCAGGGTTAGTTAAAAGAATTTCATATTGACTGGAAAATGTTTCTAAGCTTTCCAACTTAGAAGATAATTTATAGGTGGAAACCTCATCTGACAATATAGCCGCTGTCAAACGATGAATTTGCGGATCGTATTTCGGTTGAAATATGTTTTTGTATCCTTGTACCTGTTTTTCCTGGTCTCTTACAAGTTCATTTGTGGGGTACATTGCCAAAGTGTACGTGCGATTACTCATCGCTAACAGATAAGCAGCCAAGCTTTTTCCATCCCCCGTCATCGCTGTATTGAACACTACATCAACATTTGGGTCTTGCAGTGCAGCAAAAGTTGCGACTTGATGCCATGAAAGTGAAGGGATATTTACTGGTAAAGTTACTCCTGGGGGAACTAACTCAGCCGGACGGGAGTATACAGATTGCAACTGAATGCTGTAGGCTTTCATGGTTATTTATCTGTGGTCGGGAGTAATTTGTATTTACAATACGTCTAACATGACATATTTATTTTTAAAGTGCAAGTATATTTGAGAAATGCCACGTAAAAAAGAGACGATTACACTGTCAATTCCTCCTGGAACTAAGGAACAACTAGAAGCGATCGCTCGCCGTTTGAATATCTTTTGGGGCAAAGAACCCAGTGTTTCCGGGTTAATTGTCGCCATTGCTCAACAACAGCTAGAAGTAGGACAAGGCTTCACTCTCAATAGAGTGCAAGTAGACTCTCTCAAGCAAGCCAGCAATTTACTAGTGGATTCCGGTCAATTACGAGATGCTCAAATCTTGATTGGACTCTTGTTAGAGAGAGGTAATTTAGAAACTAGCGAACGTCAAGCACTACTACAGCAGGTCAGTCAACCTACTGAAGCATGGCGAATTTTGGTAGACGATTATAAAAGTAAACGTCAACCTTTTCGGTTGTTCTACCATGATGCACAAGAACGGGACTTAGAGTACACAGTCCGTTACGCTGAGATTTCCTTTGAAGAAAAGCGTTTTTACCTGAATATCTGGTGTGAAGAAACTGACGATATACCCAACCCAGAATATCCTGAACTAATCCACAACCGCTGTCTGCGCTTAGATAGGATTAAGACTATCCTTCCCATTAGTGGACACTGGCGGGAAGAAGGTTTAGACTATCTAGAAGTGTACTTACACTTTTATCGAGGATTAGTGAAAGGCTATGAACCCAGGGAAGGTAAAGATATGAGCGATCGCTTTGGGGCAGGTGTTCGTCATGTAGTGCGACGAGTGTCTAACCCCTTCTGGTTGATACGAGAAGTCTTGCGCTATGGAGAAGACTGCGAAATTATCTCCCCAGAAAATGTGCGCGATCGCATCAAAGAAAAACTCCTATCCCAGTGTCAGCGCTACGGTTTAAACGTGCAAAACCCATAGCAAATCACCGTAGGGGTGAGGTCTCCTCACCCCTGCTCACCCCTGCTCACCCCTCCTCAGCCCCACAGATATCTACACCTGAACTTCCCCCTCCACTTTGTGGAGGGGGATACCAACGCTCTCTAGGGCACAACAGTGTTGTACCCCTACAACCGAAAAACCGAAAAACTAAACTAACGGCGCCCCACGCAACACATCATCACTCACCCCATCAGCAAACTGCTGGAAGTTATCCACAAACATCTTCGCCAACTTCCGCGCTTGCACGTCATACTCAGCCGGATCATTCCAAGTCAGACGCGGGTTGAGTAACTCGTCAGACACCCCAGGACAGCTAACAGGTACCTGCAAACCAAACACAGGGTCAACAATCGTCGTCACATTATCCAAGCTACCATTCAAGGCTGCCGCCAACATAGCCCTTGTTTGTTTAATCGGGATGCGATCTGCGCTCCGCGCAGCAGCGAAGCTATCGCCCGTTCCATAGGCGCCACCAGTCCAACCAGTATTCACCAGCCAAACTTTCACATTGTGCTTCTTAATTTTCTCACCCAGCAACCTCGCATAAACACTGGGGTGTAGCGCCATAAACGGTGCCCCAAAACAGGCACTAAACACTGCTTCTGGTTCCTTACCCAGACCCTTTTCCGTACCTGCAACCTTAGCGGTATAGCCGCTGAGGAAATGATACATCGCTTGCTCTTGGGTCAACTTAGATATGGGTGGAAGAACCCCCAGAGCATCACAGGTCAGGAAGATAATATTCTTCGGGTGTCCCCCAACCCCAGTCTTACTGGCATTACTAATGTAATCAATTGGGTAAGCACCACGGGTATTTTCCGTCAAGCTGGCATCATTTAAATCTAATCGTCCCGTCAGCGGGTCAATAGCAACGTTTTCCAAAATACTACCAAAGCGACGGGTAGTTTCGTAAATTTGCGGTTCTGCTTCCGGTGACAAGCGAATTAACTTCGCATAGCAGCCACCTTCAAAGTTAAAGATACCGTGTTCGCTCCAACCATGCTCGTCATCACCAATCAAGACACGTTCTTGGTCAGCAGACAGCGTTGTTTTACCCGTACCCGACAAGCCAAAGAACAGCGCCGTATCGCCATCAGCACCAATATTTGCCGAACAGTGCATCGACAGCACATGATGGTGCGGTAGCAGATAATTGAGGATGGTGAACACCGATTTCTTAATTTCCCCAGCATAACTAGTACCACCAATCAGCACCAACTTACGGGCAAAATTTACCAGAATAAACACATCGGAGTTTGTATCATCCATCTCCGGCACCGCATGGAAGTTGGGCAGATTAATGATGGTAAAATCTGGGACAAAAGTCGTTACATCTTCACGGGGTGGCTGAATAAATAGATTCCGCACAAAAATGCTGTGCCATGCGGTTTCTGTAATCACCCGAATTGCCAGCCGATAATGAGGATCGGCACCGGCATAGCAGTCTTGCACAAACAGATCCCGTCCTTGCAGATAAGCCAGCATCCGTGAATGCAGAGACTCGAAGTGTTCATCGCTGATGGGACGATTTATCTTACCCCACCACACTTCGCGATCGCTACTGGGTTCGCGGACAATAAACTTGTCATTAGGGGAACGTCCCGTATGCTGACCAGTACGCACCACCAGCGGTCCGAGATGCGCTAGTACCCCTTCCCGTCGCCGAATTGCTTCTTCATAAAGAGCCGGTGTCGAAAGATTCCAATAGACAACGCCAGTGTTGATAATCCCTTGCTTATCCAAACCGTAATGGCTGTGGCTCGGCTGATTTGCAGCCATTGTGGATTCCATTGAACTACCGTTGAACAACGGCATCCGATTTAGCACGGAAATAGTCTGTGTCATGGTTAATTCTTTACTTACTAAAACGGTCAATGCACACTTACACCGCGACCCGGACTTCTAGTAGATGCGCTGCGCGTCATGGCGCTGAACTTAAAGCAATGCGAACTGAGGTCGAAAGACTGGGGTGGTAAACTATCTTTCCCAGAGCAGCATTCTTACTTTGTAGTACTCTCATCAAGCTGGTATCAGAACATCATCCTACTCAATCACCTGCTGCTGCTAAACGAACAATCTCCTTAACAGCAAAGCTTCTCATTAGTTGTCAGCACAAGAACGACATATAGTTTCGTGAATAGGGTCGAATCAGCGGTCAGAGTTCAATCCTGATCTTGATTGGCTCCACTGTGAGCCTAAGCCAAGATTGTGAGGAACTTGTGAGGATGTGGTCATTAGTTATAGTCATTAGTTATTAGTCATTAGTGGTAATTAATTCCTTATCACCCTTGTCCCCATTCCCCTGGACCCTAACCCATCCATCATCTCTGTATCCGTGATATGAGTGTGTACCCCATTCCCTCACCTAGCCATTTTTCTAGGTCGAGTTCTCCCCATTCTTCCGATGTTGTCTCCTGGGAGAAAACGGCACCATAAAACAGAAAGCTTCCACTCATTCGTTTTTTTGCGTTCTTCTTTGCGCCTTTGCGCCTTTGCGCGAAACAAAAAGAATCCCCCCAATTCCCGGAGAAACAAATGACAAACCTATCCCACACCCTGCAAGCACTATCACACAACCTAGCCGACACTGTAGAACAAGCTGGTAGCGCTATAGTTGCAATTAACGCCCGCAGCCGGATGCCAGCCACTATCTGGGCGTAACCATGCGACCATTACTGTTACAAAATTGGTATCAACGCAGCTTGGGTTTATTGGTCTTATCCGTACAAATCCGTTGTAGAACGGTTGATTATGCTTTAGGGAATGGGGAATGGGGAATGGGGAATGAAGAAGTTAATTATCCCCCAACCCCGAACCCCCAACCCTATTCCCCGCTATACATTAGCTTTGACAGTTTCCTGAGAAGATGTACTCTCTTTTGAGTAGTATTCTTGGGAAAAGTAGAAGTAGCTGTGGGGTTCGTTTTTGGGAATTACACCATTAACCACCTGTCCGAGGACATTCTGACCGGATTTTTCTAAGAGTTCCTTCGCTACCCTAGCGCTCATAGTATCGACAATTTCCGGTCGCACGACTAACAATACACCATCTGCCATTTGACCGAGACTAGCTGCATCCGCTGCCGCATTTAACGAGGGAGTATCAATGATTGTATAGTCGTAATTGACAGAGAAACTTTCAATCAATGCTGCCATCTTGCGGGAATCGAGCAGGGATGCAGGTGCGGGTGGTAGAACACCGGAAGTCAGGACATCCAAGTTGTCCATGACAGATTTAATTCCAGCGCTCAGTTCTGCTTGTCCGACAATCACATTGCTCAAACCCACATTATTGTGTAGTTCCCACATTTGATGCTGGACGGGACGGTGTAAATCCGCATCCACCAACAAAACTTTCCGTTCCATTTGGGCTAGCGCTACAGCTAAATTAGCTGCGACAGTGGATTTACCTTCCTGGGGTACGGAACTGGTGACAACGATAACTTTTAGCTCTTTATCAGCACTTAAAAATCTCAAGTTAGCCCGCAACATCCGGTAAGCTTCACTAATGGGAGAACGGGGCATATCCCTTACCATGAGTTTATGGCTAGCGAGTTCTGCATCTTCGCCACGCTTCGGTTTCTTAGCACTGGAATTCGGAATTAGTCCTAGTAAAGTCAAGCCAAACAGTTCCTTAGCTTGCTCGACATTCTTGATGGATTTGTCTTTGGCTTCCAGCAGATAGATTGTTGCGATCGCCGCGATCGCCCCCATTAAACCACCTATCATGTAGGAACCAGAGTTAGAAGATGATGGGTCTTCTGGGGTTTGGGCTGTGGTAATCCTCTGGACGTTACCGATATTCTGATTTTCCGCAATCCGGCTTTCTTGCAGCCTTTGCAGCAGCATAGAATAGGTAGATTGGGAAGCTTGAAGTTTCCGCTCTAGTTCCCGTTGTTGTTGCTCTAGTTTAGGCAGAATATTCAGCCGTCTTCTGTAGCTAGCTTCTAAGTTCGTTAAAGCCGTGGCTTGATTCACCAAACCTTGACGACTGGATTCTAAATCTACAAGTTTCGTGGTTAACTGTTCCTTCAGCGCACCTACTTGTAAACTATTATTTACTGCTACGGTCTTGACATTAGTTCCCGTTGGTGCATCTGTGCCGCCTACCTGTTCTACTCGCTGATTGAGTAAGCCTTTGAGGGCATCTATCTTGCTTTTTATCCCGACGATTTCTGGATGTGCGTCCTGAAAGACAGTCCGCTTGGATGCTAGTTGGGACTCTAGCTGTTGCAGTTCCTTGAGAACATCTTGTACCCCAGTAGACTGGCTGATGGAAGTTCTAGTGACAGCTTCCTGAGAAGTCATGGACAATTGTTGGCGGATACTTTGCGCTTGTGCTTGGGTCTGGGAAATTTGCGATTGCGCTACGTTCATTTGCTTTTGCAAATCAGCAATCACTTCCACAGACTTACTTGCTTCCTGTCCTAAGTCAACTACTTTATTGTTCTCTTTAAACCGGCGCAGATTTGCTTCTGCTTGCTGCACCGTGTACTCTGCTTGGGGTAACTGTTGTTGAATAAATTTACGTGCGGCTGTAGCTTCACCACGGTTTGCTTGGATGTTGTGTTCCAGATAAATATCCACCAGGGTATTGACTACCATTGCGGCTCTTTGGGGATTAGTATCAACGTAGGAAACTTTCATCACGTCGGTTCCCATCACGTCATCCACAGCCAGCTTTTTGATAAAGTCTTTTGGCTTCAGGGGATTACCTTTTTGGTCTTTGAGCTGTAGTCGGTTGATAGTCTTTTGTACCACAGGTAAAGAACGGATAATCTCTGACTCTGTTTTCAGAGGACTATTTTTTTCGTTCAGGGATTCTAATTTACTGATTTCTGTTGCTACTCCTGTCAGCGAAGAAGTAGCATTTAGCCGATGAAATCTCAGCTTGGTTTCCGCAAGATAGGTAGGTTTTTTCATCGAGCCGGTGACGACAAAAAACGCAAAAACTACCAGGAAAATAGCTGTTCCTGGCAACCAGCGTCTCTGCCACATCAGGATTAATTTGTCAAGAAAATTAGAAGATTCTGGTGCTGACATAGTTGAAATTGAGCGATTATTGCTTGCAGTTTTAATAATTGATAAGAGTTAGATAAGTTAACTCGAAAAATTTTTGGTAGTAATTTGGTAGTAATTTATTAATAAGCACGCCTGTTATTTTTAGTAAGTACTGAGTACCCAGTACCCAGTACCCAGTCCCGCTATTGGATCACCAATGGTTGGGGTGTCGGCTTGACATGACGGTGAACAGCCTCAATGGCGCTAATGACTCGCTGCAAATCTTCCTCTGTCAGATTGGAACCGGAAGGTAAGCACAGACCATAAGCAAATAAACTTGCTGCTACTTCACCACCAATACACTCACAGCCAGCAAATACAGGCTGGAGGTGTAATGGCTTCCAGACTGGACGAGTTTCAATTTGCTCCTCAGCTAGCGCTAGACGAACTTGTTCTCTAGTCGCACCAAAAGCCATTGGGTCAATGGTCAAGCAAGTTAGCCACCGGGTAGCACGTCCAAAGTCCGCTTCCGGCATAAATTCGATTCCAGCTAGGTGACTCAAACCCTGCTGATAAATTTCAAAATTTCGTCGTCTGGCTGCTACTCGCTCCTCCAACACCTGTAATTGACCGCGACCGATACCGGCTAAAACATTGCTCAGACGGTAGTTGTAGCCAATTGTGGAGTGTTGGTAATGGGGTGCAGCATCCCGTGCTTGGGTGGCGAGGAATTTGGCTTTGGTGATTAAATCTCCATCCTCAGACACCAGCATCCCACCCCCAGATGTGGTGATGATTTTATTGCCATTGAAGGAGTAAATCCCTACTTTACCAAAAGTTCCCGGTACTCTACCTTTATAAGTGGCACCGAGAGCTTCCGCTGCATCTTCAATTAGGGGAATCTCATACTGATTGCAAACTTCCAGGATGGGGTCGATATCTGCACTTTGACCGTAGAGATGTACTAATACAACAGCTTTTGGTAATTTACCTTGACGCGCTCGTTCTTCAAGCGCTGAGCGCAACAAGTCGGGGTTCATGTTCCAAGAGGTGCGATCGCTGTCAATAAATACTGGTTTCGCACCCAAATAAGTAATCGGGTTAGCGGTGGCTACAAAGGTCAAGGTGGAGCAAATTACTTCATCCCCAGCCTCAATCCCAACTAATCGCATCGCTAAATGCAACGCAGCGGTACCAGAGGTGACAGCACCTGCATGAGTAGCACCGACTTTTTGAGAGAATTCTCGCTCGAAAGCGTCTACATGGGGACCGACGGGTGCAATCCAATTAGTGTCAAAAGCTTCTTTGACGAATTCTTTTTCCCTGTCCCCCATATGGGGTGTAGATAGGAGAATTGGTTTATTCATGTTGATGATTATTTAGGAGAACGATAGGCTGGGAAAAAGTTAGAATTTAGCAGATTTTCTGGCGATGTATTTAACGCTTTAGCTCGTGCATCTACCAGATAATTATATTTTTCTGCATCGGTAATCAGACGTAGGGTGTAAAAGTTATGTCGGAGCTTAGAGAAACGACACTTAAAGTGATAAAGTTCATCTTCGGCACCGCCAACACCACCCCCTAGATGCAAGTATTTATTGCCCCGTTGTTTCGCCCACATTCGTACATAATCGGTTTCTAGGCTAGTAGGAGAGTATTGGTAGTATTTATTTCTTGTACCCCCCAGAACCCCCTGGACTATGCCATTACACTCTGTATATAAACCAGCAGAAGCTATTTCACCTTCCATTTCTACCAGACACAAGAACATATGCTCAAAGAAATGGTCTTGCATCTCTAAAAGGTAGTTATGGTCAAAAGTAAAATATTTTTCTAAAGCTCCTACTCGCTCCATTGTTTCTTTATATATATCCCAAAAATCCTCCAGATATTCATGGCTTCTAACTACTCTTGCTGTCATTCCTAAGCGCTTGCATTTATTAATTTTATTCCGCTTTTTGGAGTTAGTATCACTCCAGATTTGCGCTTCGCTTAGGGTCAAATCCACCGAGATAGTTTCCCCATTAAAGGTAAACATATCCGGTGAGAAAATTTCCGGAAATTTTTCATTAAGAATTGGATGAAGTCGAAAGAAAGCTGAGCATACACCCATTGATTGCAGGGTTTTCTTGAGTTCATTCATAGCTAAATCCAGAAATTCTCGGTCATTAGCTGCCGCTTCACTGACCAAGATTCCTGGATAACCGTAGGGGGAGATAATATCAAATATTTCAGAATCCGGGGATGTTTCGGTTAATA
>JAYKJH010000254.1:0-2529 GCA_035285345.1 Nostocaceae cyanobacterium
CAAAATTGCGTTGATGTTGCGTTACAGTTTCCAAAAGGGCGCTGACTGCTAGACGCATATCAATAAGTTGGTTTTCCATGCGGTGAATGCGATTTGGATCTTCGGTCATCTTTTATTCTACTCTGGCAACATCAGCATTAATTTTATCAAGTTGCAGATGACTGCGATCGCTCACTGATTTTACTCATTTTCACTACACAGAAGAATCATCATCAGTATGGCGATGTTGCAAGATATAGCAAAGTGCTGAGTGCTGAGTACGGGCGTATTGCAATACGCCCGTACAGGAAGGCTTTGAGCAATTAACAATGTCCTAACTGGCTTGGCGGTTGCTATATCTAAAATGTGGCGATTTTATGTTTGCAATCCCCGTATTTCTGATTGCATTTGCAACATGTCGGCGCGCATATCTTAATGATGAAGATAAAGAACAATTAGATGGACAAAAATATTGAATTTATGTCTAACTTTTAAATGTAAAAATATTGAATTTTTATCCTGAATTTGCAACCATCAAAATTAGATTGAACAGGACATAAATTTAACAGTCTAGTCCTCGAAAATAAAGGAGTAAAGCAAATGGCAAATGTCGCAATTAATGAATTAAATGTTATCGGTTCCGCACTGTTTCACGATTTTGAAAGTTTTCTGGATGAACTAACTAGCCAAGAAACAGCTTTCCTGGAAGGTGGATTTGGCTTCTCTGGTTTTGGTGGCTTTAGTGGCAGTTACAGCGGCGGTTATAGTGGTAGTTACAGTGGCGGTTACGGTGGCTATGGTTTTGGACACAAATCCTGGTGTTAAGCGTTAATTAATGTCAGAGATAATCGACTAGGAGGGTAATTATGATTACTCTTCTAGCTTTTTTTCTTGAGTTTAACAAAACAGAATTCAGGAGTCATACCAGCTCAAAAAATGTTTGTTACACATGTAGGTTGAAGAGACACTGCGTTGCGCGGCTTTACCGACTTGTAGACGCGTTCTGCTACGACAGTATGTCGTTTGACAAAATTTCATGGTGACAGCAACAATACCTATTGGTAATTGTTATTACGTGGTGTGAAACAAGGCGTGAAAAATAATTCTTGGTTATTGGTTGCTTTACCAAATTTACTCATAACTCTACCAGCGGGGGCTATTGATACTGAAATTAAAAAACAAACTAGTGCTGAATCAATTCCAGTAAATGCAAATATTCTGCACATAAGTGAAATTAAGTTTCCTATTCCCAGCGCTGAATTACTAACTCAAAACACTGATTCCGAAGCAGTCAATCAAGAAACTCAGCCAGAACCAGAAACACAATCTGTACAAGAGGCTGATATTGATTCCGAAGCAGTCAATCAAGAAACTCAGCCAGAACCAGAAACACAATCTGCTGAAGAAACAGATATTTTTATAGAAGTAATTGGAGAAGAAGATACTCCATCTGGGTCTACACCTGTTTATGTCATCGAAAAAGAAGAGATTCAAAAACAAGGTGCGACTAGTGTTGCTGATGTTTTAAAAAGATTACCTGGTTTTGCAATTAATGATGTCGGACCTGGTGCAGATATCCATACAGGTACATACTATCGGGGAGCTACGATTAATCAATCTGTATTTTTGATTAATGGCAGACCGATTAATAATAATGTCAACACTTATCATGGTACAACTGATTTAAATAGTATTCCTGTGGAATCAATTGAACGAGTAGAATTATCGAGCGGTGTAGCTTCTACTTTGTATGGTTCCTCAGCTTTTGGTGGAGTTGTGAATATCATAACTAAAGAAGGTTATGGTAAACCTAAACTAACTGGCAGTTTTGAGTATGGCTCACTAAGCTTAAATAATCAACAAACTAGCTTTGGTGGTTCCATTGGCGCTGCTAGATATAATTTCAGCTTTGAAAGATTCTTTTCAGATAATCGTTATCCCGTTCCTGTGGGTGCAGCTAACCGCGATGCTCAAGGTTTTTTATTCAATGCAGATACAGCCACAAGCACTTATTATGGTAACATCGGTCTGGATTTAAACTCTAGAAATACTTTAAATTTAGATGTTACTAGCCTCAGCAGCCGTCGAGGTTTGATTTTTTTTGGTTTCCCGCTACAAAGAGACCGTCTAGACCATGATGGTTTAAATGTTGGTTTATCTTGGAAAGCTCGTTTGGGTAATAGCGATCGCTCCAATTTAACAACCACAATCGGTTACAATCAAGATTATTTTAGTACATACGGTCCCACAACTTTCGCAGGTGGACAATTTTTCCGTACAGGTGTTTTAGATACACAACAGTTATCCGCTCGAGTAGACCATGACTGGCAATTGACTCAGAACAATAAATTACGCTGGGGATTAGATTTCAAAAATTATGACCTAAATGGTACTGCACTCAGTACAAGCCCCAATCGCATCGCCAACAATGAAATTGAAAACAGAAACCTATTAAATACCGCTTTATTTGCTGTCAACAGTTGGAATCTTACTAAGAATTTTCAACTAGATTTAGGACTCAGACAAAACTTTGATACAGAGTTTGGTAAT
>JAYKJH010000255.1:0-16144 GCA_035285345.1 Nostocaceae cyanobacterium
GTATATTTATAATTGGATGGTTGCGCTTTTTTTATTTTTGCCTATATTCCCATTATAAGACTATTGTACCATGCTCCGCAGCGGTTTTTCCCATCTGAATACCCAGCTATTCGCGGTTTTTTGTAACATTTTTTGCGAGTCCAGGTTGCCAAATAAAGTCAGCGATAGACTTATCTGTGAGTGTTTTAAAGTCTTCCGGGAGACTGAGTAACACAGACCGCTGAATTAACTGTTTACGTTGCAGACGGCGTGCAACACGGCTAGGAATCCCATAACCGTAGACTATGTGTCCTTGTCCAGCGAGAACGATGACTTGATGGTTGGGGTTAACTTGGACAAAATTAGCTATGGTTTCTGCCATAGTTTCGTCCCAGAGAACTTGTGCCAGAAAAAAGCGGTCTGCACTATTGGCGTTACCATGTCCAGCAGATTGATGTTGCTCGAAAGCAGCGAGAAGCATCTGGCGATATTCTGGGTTATCGGTGCGAATTTCACTTTCTGGCGGAATTTGTTTGCGTTCCTCTGGGGTGAGGCTTTCTAAGCCTTGACGAACGACTTTGCGGGTAATTTCGCTTCTAGTGTTTAATGCGAGGACGGGAATTTGTTTTTGCTTAGCGAAGCGGAGGATAGGAGCATAGAGTTCCCAGGAAAACCCCCAGCGTTTTTCGTACTCGCTTTGTTGGAGGAATTCTGCTTCGGTGATTTTGCCAGACAGATAATTATCTATTACGGTTTGAAAGGGTCGCTGGAACATTTCCAGAGCGATCGCAATTTTCTGGTTGCGTTTGTGAAGTTCCTGAATAATTTTTAGCTGAATTTCGTGGTCTTTGGCACTGTCGTGGGTTTCTCCAAGATAGACTACCTGTGCTTTTGCCAATTCTCTTATGAGAGTTTGGGGAGTCAAAAAGCTAGGACTAGGGTTTTTACAAGGTAGTTCACAGACTACCGTTTGAGCATAAGCGCTGTAAGTAAAGCATATATAAATCCCCAGGGTCAGGGCAAATAACTTCCGGAAACGACACCGGGGCATAAATGTTGTCATCTGGGGTTTTTTTGTGGCTCTTGTAGTTAATTGTATCTGCATCAAGCCATTCCTTGTCTACCTTATCTAGCAAGTCAATGGTGAATAGTGAATAGTACAGTCCGCTCCTACTATTCACTTGACTTTTGACCTTTGACCTGTTGATTGTGCAGAATAGTCAATGGTGAATAGTGAATAGTACAGTCCGCTGTTACTATTCACATAACTTTTGACCTTTGACCCAAAACTTATGAAAGGACTCTGGCTAGAAAACAACCAATTGCAATTACGCACAGATATTCCCATCCCCGAAGCACCACAGGGAGAAGCCTTAGTGCGGGTGTTGTATGCAGGTATTTGTAATACTGACTTGGAATTACTCCGGGGATACTATCCCTACACAGGGATTTTAGGACACGAATTTGTCGGCGTCGTAGAACATGGACCAGAACACCTTGTAAATCGCCGGGTAGTGGGAGAAATTAACGCCGCCTGTGGTAAGTGTCGTTTTTGTCTAAGTGGTCAGCCAACACACTGTGAAAATCGCACTGTTCTTGGAATTGTCAACCGTAATGGTGCATTTGCTGAATATCTTTCACTACCAGTACACAACCTCCATCCCGTACCGGAGCATGTTCCCTCGGAGGTAGCGACCTTTACTGAACCCGTGGCAGCAGCACTAGAAATTCAGCAACAGGTAAAAGTCCGTCCTGATGACAAGGTATTGGTAGTTGGGGATGGGAAGTTAGGGCAGTTAGTCGCTCAGACGTTAGCCTTGACAGGGTGTGATTTATTAGCTGTGGGGCGGCATCAGGAAAAACTCGCAAATTTGGAAGCACGAGGTATCAAAACTGGTTTGGCGGATGCAGTGAAAGAGAGGGCGTTTGATATTGCTGTGGAGTGTACGGGAAATCCCCAAGGATTTGACCTTGCCCGTCGCGCCTTGCGTGCCCGTGGTACGATGGTGCTAAAAAGTACCTATGCTGGTAATTTGAGCCTGGATGCTTCGTCATTGGTAGTTGACGAAATTACCCTCATTGGTTCCCGTTGCGGTCCGTTCACCCCTGCACTAGAATTGCTAGCGAAAGGTGAGGTGGATGTACAACCTCTAATTCAGGCTCGATATCCCCTAAGTGATGGGCTAGCAGCGGTTGAGCGTGCTAAACAGAAGGGTGTGCTGAAGGTATTGTTAGAAATCGGTAATCGGTAATGAGTCATATGATTCTTAGCTATTACCTATGACCTAATAAAGAAAAGGATTAGTCTTGGGTTGATAGTCAGTACAGTTGATAGCTTGTTCTGTGTTGGCAACTGCTGGATGGACAGTGCATTTGAGGCGGTAGTCGTTGGTGAAAAATTGGCAGGTACTACAGGGAATTTGATGCATTTTTTTAGCTGTTTTCACACCGTCTCGTGCTGCACTCCAGAGGCTCCAAGCAGCGAGAATAACTACAGTCCAAGCCAAAACAAAGCAAATAGGGACTAAAAACAGTTGAATAGTATGAATGAGAAAAGATAGAATCTGATGCACAGCAACAATACCTATAACAAGTCCGGAGTTCTGAGTGGGTACAGACAAGGTTAATCACGTCTGTACTGGTAAAAAGAAATGGGTGATTAATTTTAGCAATTTGTCAACTCAAAACTCAAACATCAAAATCAAACATCAAAAAGGGTGGGGAAACCCCACCCCTACACAATTAGGAACTCAGGACTAAATCCCAGCGTGACCTAAAGCTAAGCCAGTGACAAGCATCCCAAAAACTAGGAAGGGTTGGGCACTAGCTTGATATTTCACGTCGTTTTTGATGGGGTCGCGTAGGAAGTACATATCCTGGAAGACAATCTGTGGGATAATCAGCAACGCCAAAATAGCCGCGTATAAATTCTGGTGGATGCTGACCAAGTAAGCGCAAATTCCGGCTTGGAAGAAGTCTATCATCCCCACACAAATCCAAGCGGCGGTAGTGACACCAAACATTACAGGTAGAGATTTTAATCCTAGCTGTCTGTCGCCTTCGACACTCTTGAAGTCATTGACAATGGCAATACCTAACCCAGCCAGACTGTAGAACAGGGTGAGAAAGACAATTATCGGTTTGAGGTCGCCAAATAAAGCATGACCCGTACACCAAGGTAAGGTAATATAGCTTGCACCTAGGGCGTAGTTACCTAACCAGCCGTTTTGTTTGAGCTTCAAGGGTGGGGCGGAATAGATAAATGCTAAGAAGGAACCAATGACGGCGAGAGTGGTGATGGTGGGGAAGCTATGACCAGCCCATTTATCGAGGACAAAAGCTAAACCCAGCCCAGAAAACAGCAGTACTAAAATTTGAGTGACTACTTGGGGGACGGAAATGGCACCGGAAGGAATGGGACGATAGGGTTCGTTGATAGCGTCAATTTCCCGGTCGTAATAGTCGTTGATGGTTTGGGTATAGCCTGTAAGTAAGGGTCCAGCGAGCAACATGCAGGTTGCGGCTTTGAGGACGTTTTCTAGCGTCCAGGTATATTCTCCAGAGGAAGCTGCACCACAGAGTACACCCCAAATTAAGGGTATCCAAGTGATGGGTTTCATCAGTTGGAGGCGGATTTTCCAGATAGAGGTTTCCCCGGATGCAGCACCTTTCATACCCAGCAGTTGTCTGGTTTTGGCGTTGCGATCTGCACTTTCAGGGGCTGTGTCTACTTTCTCAGTCGAGTTGGGGTTGGGAGATAGGGGAGTTTCGGACATGCTAGAGAATGGATAATGGGTAATGGGTAATGGGTAATGGGTAATGGGTAATAAAAAGTATTACCTATTACCTATTCGCTATTCCCCATTAGCTAAAACGAAATTATCAAATAACTGTGCTGAAATTTGGCGCCGGTGACGGGTTTACCACTCAAAGCTGGCGGCAGAAAAATATTGCGTCGGATATCACCTGCTTCTACTGTGACTTCCGGTCCATACTGAGTGAGTTTGACTTGTTTTTTGTCAAAGCCGGGTAAGAACAAGCGTACTTGTCGGGCATGGATGTCAATTTCAATGGGTTTAGGTGCTGCTACAGCAAGGCTTGTCAAGTCTGGTAGGGCGTCCATTAGGGGTTGCCATTGCCCTGTGGGGGTGTTGGGAACTATGCTAATGGGTAAGGGCGCAAATTGCTCGTTATAGTTAGTGGTAGTATCACTAGAAAACATAAGAACGCCGCCAACGGTTAACCCGATTTGTTGGGCGCCTCCCCACAGGTAACGGGAAGTAGCCACATCAATGGGGTCATCGTTGGTAACTATGAAAGCAGCAACCCGCTTGGGGTCACTAAGGGCTGCTTTGCCCTTGTCTAAGAAATTATTAACTTTGTTAGTTGGTTCTGAGAAGTTGTCTGCTGTCCAGTTAAAGTTGAAGAAGCTGGCAATTAGGGGTTGAATCAAGGGTGATTCGGAAATTGTTTTACCAATATCGGAGTTAACAAACAATTTCTGAAACCGTCGCACATACCAACTGAGGCTTTCTGGCATTCCCAGCATCCGCAAGGTAGAGGCATCACCACTACCATCGTAGACGATAACATCATACTTACCGCTTTCGTCATACTGGCGGATGGCGTTTAGTGCCAAAGCACTGTCCATCCCTGGTAGTATTGCTAATTCTTGACCGTACACGTCTTTGATGATGGGTGTACTTAGGTATTGCGCTTCTAGTTGTTTAATTTCCTCCCAGCTACGTTCTGTCAGGACGCCAGATTGAAATTGTACAGCTTGTAAGTTGGGGGCAATTTCCTGGGGGTCGGATGTTAAAGTAGCACCTAAAAGCAGAGAAAATGCCGGTTCAGCACTTCCTGCTAGGAGGACGCGCTTACCTTGACTGGACATGAGCTTAGCAGATGCGATCGCCACTTGAATGCGATGTGTGTTCCCTTTGCCTAAAAAGGTGAATATCTGCGCCATTAACTTGATTCCTCTGTTTACCGCCTGGTGTTTCCACTCCAACTTAACAATAGTTATTAGTCATCAGTCATTAGTCATTAGTCATTAGTTATATTGCTAAGGACTATTGACTAAGGACTATTGACACGCGGACTATTGATTAAGCTGGTTTAATTTCATCTTCAAAAAACCAGGTGGAAGATTTATCGTCAAACTGTACGACTACACCTACACCACTACCATCGGTCATTTTGTAACCCATGATAGTACCTACTTGCCCTAAGCGCTTGGCGATTCCTGGGGCTACGCGATCGCGTAGACGGTAAACTTTAACTTTCTGTCCGATATCCATGCCAGATTACAATGCAATAAACCAAGACTCAGTGTAGCGGAATCGGGGACTGGGGACTAGGGAATGGGGCACACACTGATATCACGGATAGGCGGATGATGGATGGGAATGGGTAATGGGTAATGGGAGACTAATGACTCATGACTAATCGCAAATGTGTGTAGTTGAGGAGGAGAGATAAATTGCTGCAACCAATGAAAGGAGTTATCCGCAAAGCTCTTAAGCTACGACGGTTTTTACCTATTTCTGAGGGTAATTGGGCAAAGTTTGATTTGCTCAGAACGCTGGTGCGGCGTGATTTGGAAGCGCGTTACAAGGGTTCGGTATTAGGAAATTTGTGGCCTTTATTAAACCAATTGTCACAATTAATAATTTACACTTACGTGTTTTCCGTTGTTCTGAAGGTGAAGCTGAGCCTCAAGGGATTGCCAGATAATCAACTCTCCTTTGGTATGTGGATTTTTGCAGGATTAGTTCCCTGGATTGCCTTTAGTAGTGGACTCATCCAGTCTGCTAATTCCGTAGTTAGTCAAACGAATCTAGTTAAAAAAGTCGTATTTCCTCTATCGTTATTACCGCTGGTGCCAATTCTCTCAACCTTTATTGAAAGTGCTTTAGGGTTGATGGTGTTGATTTTGTTGGTGGCTGTAACGTCTCATACTTTACATCCTACTTTGGCACTTTTGCCGTTGGTATGGATACCGCAGCTATTATTAACTGCTGGTTTGGGATATTTTGCCGCTGGCTTAACCGTATTTTTACGGGATATACCGCAAACAATGGGTGTAATTTTAAGCTTGTGGATGTATTTAACACCGATTGTTTACCCAGCGTCTGCAATTCCCAAAGAATGGCGGGATTGGATATTTTGGTTGAATCCCATGACGGCGATTGTCGAAGTTTATCGCGATTTAGTGTTAGAAGGACAGGTGCATTACTGGGGTGAGTGGGGAGTTGCTGCGTTAATTGCTTTGCTAGTGTTTTGTTGTGGTTTTTGGTGTTACAAACGCTTGCGTCCGGCGTTTGCGGATGTATTGTAAAGGGAGAATGGGGATTCGCTAAGATTTAAAGCAAGGATGCAGGAATTGTAAGTGCTATGTATCAATCTGACCCTCCTCGTCCAGCTTGGGAAACCCTGCCCACCATGTATGATTTACCGAGTGAATTAGTGGGAGAATCGGGTTTGCCAGACGAGTTTCACCTCATTCAACCCAGACTTTTAAAGGAAACCTGTCAACCTCCTAATTATCCCCAGGAGGAGTTTTTAATCGCCACTGACCTAAACCTGTATTACGATGTTCGTCATCCCCTGTGGTACAAACGACCCGACTGGTATCTGGTTTTGGGAGTACCTTGCTCACATCAACAACAAGACCTGCGCTTAAGTTATGTTATTTGGCAAGAGGGTATAGCTCCGTTTCTGGTGGTTGAGTTACTTTCTCCCGGTACAGAAGCAGAAGACCTAGGACAGACTTTAAGGGAGGTAAACCAACCTCCGACTAAGTGGCAGGTTTATGAACAGATATTGCGGGTTCCCTATTATGGGATATATGACCGTTATACTAATCATTTACGTATATTCCGCATAGAGGGAACTCGTTATCAGGAGTTGTCCTTACCCAATCAACGCTTGTGGTTAGAAGAGATACAGCTTGGTTTGGGTACTTGGCAAGGAACTTATGAAGGTGTCACAGGACTGTGGCTACGTTGGTATGACGCCGATAATCACCCTGTGCCTACCTTCGCAGAGCAAGCGGAGCAAGAACGTCAACGAGCGGAAAATGAACGTCAACGGGCTGAGCAAATGGAACTCCAACTAGCCCAAGAACAGCAACGGGCTCTTGCATTGGCTGAGTATTTGCGATCGCATGGCATCGACCCGAATAATTTGCCATAGCGATATCTCGGCAGAGCTAATATAAACTCAAGACATCGCCATTGTCAGCATTATGTATGAATCTGACCCCGCTCCACCCCGTCCCCCTTGGGAAACTATGCCTACTATGTACGATTTACCTAGTGAGCTAGTAGGAGAATCCGGTTTGCCAGACGAGTTTCACATTTTTCAACCCAGGTTATTGAGCGAAACCTGCCAAATTGTCAACTATCCAGAGACAGAAATATTATTAGCTACCGATTTAAACCTCTACTATGACCCCCGTCATCCCCTGTGGTACAAGCGTCCTGATTGGTACATGGTTTTAGGTGTAGCTCGCGGTCTACAGCAGCAAGAGTTACGTCTAAGTTACGTTGTTTGGCAAGAAGGGGTTGACCCATTTTTAGTTGTAGAATTACTCTCCCCTGGTACAGAAGCAGAAGATTTGGGACAAACGCTCAGAGAAGTTAATCAACCTCCGACAAAATGGGAAGTCTATGAGCGGATTTTGCGCGTTCCCTATTACGTAGTTTACGACCGCTACCAGAATAACTTGCGTGCCTTTCGCCTCAATGGTACTCGCTACGAGCCAGTATCTTTAGCAGAGGGACGTTTTTGGTTGGCAGAAATCGAATTGGGTTTAGGTTTGTGGCAGGGTAGTTATGAAGGGATAACAGGGTTATGGCTGCGGTGGTATAACGCATCAGGATGGATACCCACGGCAGTAGAGAAGTCCCAGCAAGTGGAACTTCAACTAGCCCAAGAACGTCAACGGGCTGAGGCTGAACGTCAACGGGCTGATAGACTGGCACAATTGTTAAGAGCGCAGGGAATTGACCCAGATAATTTAGTTTAGCTGGTGGTCAAGGAAAACAAGATTGACTTTTTACCAAAGATGTGTATTAGCTATAAAGAACCCAGATATCTAACTTTCCCTTACTAACATGATTACAGCAAGGCAAATAGACGAAGACAAGCTTTATCCCGACAGCGATGGCAAACCAATGGCTGATAATACAGAACAATATAAGTGGATTGTCGTCGTTAAGGAAAATCTGGAAATTCTGTTTGCTAGGGATAATAATGTTTTTATCGCTGGGGATTTGCGGTGGTATCCTGTTCGTTCCAAGATAATTAACCCGACTGCTCCTGATGTGATGGTAGTATTCGGTAGACCAAAAGGGAAGCGGAAGTCTTACAGACAATGGCGAGAAGAGAATATTCCACCCCAGGTTGTATTTGAGATTCTTTCAGCCAGCAACAATGATGATGAAATGGAACGCAAGCTGGAGTTTTATCAACAATATGGGGTAGAGGAATATTATATCTACGATCCAGAATCCTATGAGATTGAAGGGTGGTTGCGTAGTGGCGATAAATTAGAGCAAATAGAACAAGTTCACAACTGGGTTAGTCTGTGTTTAGGTATTAGGTTTGACACTTCTCAAGGAGAGTTAGTTATTTATCGTCCTGATGGTGAAAGATTTTTAACCTCGGTCCAGTTACGACAAGAGTTGGAAACAGAGCGTCAACGAGGGGAAACGGAACGTCAACGAGCGTCCAAGCTAGCGGAGTATTTGCGCTCTCAAGGTATTGACCCAGATAATTTGCCAGAAAGATGAGACACTGAAGTATTATTGTTTTCAGTCCGCAACTCAATGTCATGGAATTAGATTTTGAGACTAAAGTAAACTTTCCTGATTGGGAACAGATTATTTATGTCATACATGAGCGTTAAAGATTTAATTCAGGTGGAAGCCACACTTGCTGAGGCTGGGTATGATTACCAACTCGAACTTGAGGATGGGAAGATTATTGTTGTGGGACCATCAGACGTTGTATCGAGTGAAATTGGTGTTCGGTTCATCGCTTCCCTGTTTGCTTGGGTAAATCCTCGGCGTTTAGGACGGGTTTTTGATTCAGCCGGGGGTTTTATTCTCCCTGATAGTAATCTTAAAGCCCCAGATGTGTCTTTTGTGCGTGCGGAACGGCTGAAAAAAAGTCCCCGGTATTTTGCACAGATGGTTCCGGATTTGGTGGTAGAAATTAAGTCTCAAAGTGATAAAGTTAAAGCTTTAGAAGAGAAATTACAAATGTTTCTCAAATTGGGTGCGGTAGTTGGTATTTTAATAGACCCAGACACAGAAACTGTGACTGTTTACCGTGGGACTGGGGAATCTACTATATTAAAAAATGGAGATGTATTAACAATTGCTGAACTGCTTCCAGGTTGGGAATTACCGATTAGGGAAATTTGGCCTCCGGTGTTTGAGTAATGTGAGGACAGGAAAACAGTAGAATTTACTTGAGCAGGATGTGACTACCAACAAATTAGTGTGGGAGTGTTGAGGATTAACGAGGAAAGCATGGGTGAAGAAATTGCGATTTCACTGAAGAATGTATCCAAGTGTTTTAAGCGGTATGGGCGTCCTGTAGATAGACTGAAGGAATTATTATTACCAGGAAAGACCACAGCCGATGAATTTTGGGCGCTGCGGGATATTAATCTAGAGATTCCCAAGGGACAGACAGTGGGAATTGTAGGGAGAAATGGTTCTGGTAAAAGTACCATGCTCCAGATTATTGCCGGGACGCTAACACCAACTACGGGTAAGGTACAGGTTAAGGGTAGGGTGTCGGCACTGTTGGAACTCGGTAGCGGTTTTAACCCGGAATTTACTGGACGTCAGAATGTATTTTTTAATGGACGTCTATTGGGGTTAAGTCAGGAAGAAATTGAAGATAGATTTGATGATATTGCGGCTTTTGCTGATATAGGGGATTTTCTTGACGAGCCGGTTAAAACTTATTCCAGTGGGATGTTTGTCCGCTTAGCCTTTGCAGTAGCGGTTAATGTTGATCCGGAAGTTTTGATTGTTGATGAAGCTTTATCAGTAGGAGATGGAGTTTTTGTCCATCGCTGCATGGCAAAAATTAAAGAATTTCAAGATTCAGGAGGCACAATTTTATTTGTTTCTCATGATATGGGTGCAGTGACTCGACTTTGTTCTGAAGCTGTATGGATAAATGATGGTCAAATAGTTGAGCAAAGCACTCCCATAGAAATAAGTAAATCCTATCAAGCATGGATGTATGAAAAAATAAATGAGGGAATTAAAAATAAAATAGATAGCGAAAGTGATAACCAAAAAAATATAGAATTAACTAATAATAGAGAAGTCTACTTAGAAGTTGAAAAGCAAGTAGAAAAAGAAAATTACAATAAATTTACCGGCGATAAATATTTAGCATTTCCAAATATTAGACGTTTTGGTACTGGACGCTGTGAAATCATTAGCATTCAAATATTTAATGATGAAGGAGAAGAGACAGGTTTTGTTATGCCGAATGATAGGTTAATATTATGTACTAAAATTGCTTGCAATGATAACGTAGAAAGTCCTATTCTGGGCATCACAATGTATGACAGATTAAGAGTTCCTATCACTGGATGGAACACAACACAGTATGAGTATCAACTAACTCAATTTAAAACAGGGCAAATAATTTCTGTTACTTTTAAAGTAAAGTGGCCTCATATTAAAAGTGATATTTACTCCCTTGAGCCAGCAATTGCTGATGGCAGTCAGGAAAGCCATGAGATGATGGATTGGGTACAAGCTCCTATAGCTCTACAGTCAGGAGTTACAGACTTAACTTTTGGTTTTATTAGGTTTACAGATGTTAATGTATCCCATACTGTTGAGGTGTGTATTCCAAATCAGTTATTTAAGAATACATTAGTGAAATGATTTGTTATTGTTGTGGCTCTGATAATTTTAACAAACATGATGTTCTTTGGCGGGAATTAATTGATGAATGGCGTATCTCAAATTATGAAGTTGAATATATCAACAAACAGCAAGGACTGCATTGCGCGGAATGTCAGTCTAATTTACGCTCAATAGGACTAGCCATGTCCATCATGAGGTGTTTTAATTACGCAGGTTTATTTAAGGATTTTGTCAAAGAAGAACGCATTCAAAAGTTGGAAATACTGGAAATTAATGAAGCTGGGAGTTTAACAAAATTTTTAACCGAGATACCAGGTCATACTTTAAAGATATATCCAGAATTGGATATGATGAACATGAAATTATCGGATATGTCTTTCGACTTAGTTGTGCATTCAGATGTTTTAGAACATATTAAGTATCCAATTCGAGGCTTATCCGAATGTTACAGGGTTTTGAAGCCAGGGGGATATTGTGCATTTACTATTCCTATGATTGTTGATAGACTAACTGCATCTAGAGAGGGTATGCCACCTAGTTATCATGGTTCAGGGGAAAATCTGTCTGACTTTATCGTCTACACGGAGTATGGATGTGATGCTTGGAAGCAGGTAATACAGGCTGGATTTCAGGAATGTAGACTGTTTTCTATCGATTATCCTTCCGCACAGGCATTGGTAGCGGTAAAGTAATAGCACAAGGTTTATTTTAAATTATGGAGTTTACAGGCGAGAGATACCTTCCTTCTCTTGAAGGTGAGATTAAGTACGAGCATCTACATCGGTATGCTTTGTGTATTGACTTTGTAACTGGTAAGTCTGTACTAGATATTGCTTCGGGTGAAGGGTATGGTTGTGCTTTACTGGCAAGAGTAGCTGAATCTGTCGTAGGAGTAGATATTAGTTCAGAAGCTGTAGATTACGCAGCCCAAGAATATGGCAACTACAACAACCTAAAGTTTATGGTTGGTTCATGCGAAGCAGTGCCTTTACCAGATCAGTCAGTTGATGTGGTAACATCTTTTGAAACTATCGAGCATCATGGTAAGCATGAAGAAATGATGCTAGAGATTAAGCGAGTTCTTAAGCCTGGAGGGATATTAATTATTTCCTCTCCTAATCGATTGACTTATTCAGACCTACCAAACTATTCTAATCCCTTTCATGTCAAAGAGCTTTATTATGATGAGTTAGTTAGTTTGCTTAACAGCCAGTTTAAATATATGAAAATTTATGGTCAAAAGCTGGCAACGAGTTCGTTTGTATTTCCTTTAAATAATGCACAAGAAGCTAGCTTAAAATCTTATACAGGCAATTTGAATAATTTATCTCAAAAAGCTCCCATTCTCAAATCGCCAATTTATTTTATAGCTATATGCTCGGATAATATAAACAGTGTTCAATCAGCTATTGATTCTGTATATATTGATGAATCTGATGATGTACTAAAATCTTTTGAACTAGCTTTAGATAAAATCAGCAAAATGTTGGCAAATTCTCAGTCACAACTAGAGCGATCGCAGTTAAAACTGGAACAATCTCAGTCACAACTAGAACAATCTCAGTTTCAGTTACACCACTCACAACTGAAAGCACAAGACCTAGAAACCCGCCTCCACCACTCACAACTGAAAACACAAGACCTAGAAACCCGCCTCCACCACTCACAACTGAAAGCACAAGACTTGGAAACCCGCCTCCACCACTCACAACTGAAAGCACAAGAATCGCAGTCCCAATTGCAGCAAATACAGGAGGATTTAGAACAATCACAGCTTCAGTTACAACAGGCTCAAGGTACTATTGCAGTCATGCAGATAAGTAGATTTTGGCAGATGCGGACACAGTGGATCAAACTCAAAAAACTTTTAGGCTTTGCCAATGATACTTGATGTTGTACTTGTACTGTAAGTTTAATGAATTTACAGCCAATTTAGTGGCTCCAATATTAGATAGTTAAACATAATTAGTCGCGAGTTGCAAATGCTACAAATTATTAGACTTTTCAATTGAATCGAGTCATCGGGTTACCAGGTGATGAGAGAGAAAGATTGATGAACAATGTCTGATTGGTGGTAAAATCTTATGATGCTATAGTAAAAGCCAAAAATCTGATATTTTTTGTAGAAAATATCACCCACTAAAAATTAAGTTATAACTTCTAATACCAATGGCAAATAACACTCATCTTCTTAAGAAAATCATTCATAAATCAAAAGTATTAGTCCTTAAGGGACTTAGAAGTGTGCTACGCCACCAAAAATTGGTATTTCAGGAGATATCGCCCACTGGGGATTTACAAGGCTATTTGGAAGCACCAAATTATATTGAAAATAATGTAAATGGTAATTTAATAGTAAGTGGATGGATTTTTAGCAGAAGTGCAAAAATTAAATCTTTAATTTTAGTCAGAGACAAGTTACCAGAAGAACAAATTGCTTACGGATTTTACCGCCCTGATGTATTTGAAGTCTTTTCTGATGTATTAGCTGCAAATTTATCGGGATTTAGATGGAATTTAATTTTAGATAGTAAATACTCAGGCAAAATAGATATTAAAATTTTGGCAATACTGGAAAATGGGGAAAAAATTTGTTGTTTTGCTAGACGGATTAAAGTTGAAACTTATATTCCAGAGAAACCTAATCTATTAAATTTATATTCATTTTTACGTAGTACTACCATCAAAGCACTTCAAGAGTATAAACAGGGCAGTTTGCCACTTTCTCCTGCTTTATGGATTGATTATTTCCAGCGTAACTACAAGGAAATGGAAGGTGTGCAGAATGCCAGTGCAGAAAATGCCAGCATAATTCATCCTTGGCAAACACAAGATCCCTTTCAACGATGGATTGAAACCAATAAGTTCACACCTAAGCTTTTGGCACGGATGAAAGAGGATGCCCAAATATTAGAACCAAAGGGTGTGAAAATAAGCGTTGTTGTACCTGTATATAACACGCCTGAGCAGTTTCTCAAAGAAATGATTAACTCAGTGAGAACTCAGATTTATGCTAACTGGGAATTATGTCTGGCTGATGACGCCTCTACCAAACCTGAAGTTAAAAAAATATTACAACAGGCAATGGCAGAAGACTCACGCATCAAAGTAGTTTTTAGGAAAAAAAATGGACATATTGTAGAGGCAACTAACTGTGCGTTGGAGATTGCTACAGGTGAATATGTTGCTTTACTCGATCATGATGACACCTTGTCTGTTGATGCGCTATTACACGTTGCCGAATGTATCAGCAAGCATCCTGAAGTGGACTGGATTTATACAGATGAGGACAAAATAAATGATGCTGGATACCGCTACGATCCACAAATGAAGGGATCGTGGAGTCCAGAAATGGCAATCACCCACAATTTCACCCACCACCTAACAGTTATCCGAAAAACTTTAATAGAACAAGTGGGAGGTATGCGAAAGGGATACGAGGGAGCGCAGGATATAGATTTATTTTTACGTGTGAGCGAACAGACAAAGCCAGAAAAAATTCAGCATATTCCACACATTTGTTACCACTGGCGAAATCACGCTGAAAGTACAGCTTCCCACGGTACACAAAAGCAGTATGTATTTGATAGTGCTTACCGTGCTATAGAAGATACTATTCAACGTAGAGGTTTAAAAGCTAAACCATTTTTGCCTGCAATTGCTCAGCAGTACGGTTTGTGTCTGTACCAGTTGAAGTGGGATGAATGTCTACTAGCAGAAAATCCTGTAACAATCGTTATTCCTACCAAAGACAGAGTAGACCTTTTAAAAAAGTGTGTATCTAGTCTCGAAAAAACAATAGACAAGCGGTTTGTCAAGCTACTAATAATTGATGACTGCTCTAGTGAGCCAGCAACTCATCAATACTTTACCAAATTGCAACAAGAGCAAGTGTTGCAATGCCGAGTTATTCATGCCAAACGAGAAATTGATTGTTTTAATTATGCTCGGTTGATGAATCTGGCTCTTGATTATATAGATACACCATACATCCTCCATCTAAATAATGATATAGAAGCTATCCAGCGAGGTTGGTTAGAGGATATGGTTGGTTGGATGTCAATAGATGGTGTAGGGGTAGTAGGAGCTAAACTTTTATATCCGGATGAGACTATACAACATGCTGGTGTTGTAGTCGGTCCTCACAATGGCTTAGCAGATCACTTATTTCATCACTTGCATAAAGACGAAGTTGGTTATCTTTGTTTACCTCATGCAGCACGAAATGTGTCCGCAGTCACTGGAGCTTGTCTTTTGACTTCAACAAAATTGTATCGAGAAGTCAGAGGCTTTGATGAAAAAAATTTTGCAGTTGAGTATAACGATGTAGATTATTGTCTGCGGGTGATGCAATCTGGTAGACGTATTGTATATACACCTCAAGCCATCCTAATACATCAAACTAGCGCCTCCAGAGGTAATAAGTATAATCCTCAAGAACATATAAATTTTATAGACAAATATAATAAATTTACAGAACCTTTCTTTAATCATAATTTAGATATAAATTCTATGTCAATGGCAGTTAATCCCTACTATTACTGTCATTTAGATAGAATATCCCAATTGAAAATACTATGCATTAGTCATAATTTAAACTTAGAGGGTGCGCCGCTGGTTATTTACAATTACGCTCGTTACTTTGCCACGGAAGCCGGGTGTGATGTGTATTTAATTTCTGCAGAAGATGGAACTTTGCGTCAGGAATATGAACAGTTAAATATTCCTGTAGAAATTTTCCAGGAAACGTTACCTACAAGGGAAGAAAGTGCTGAGCAGTTTCGCAGCCGATTACAAAAATTAGGAGATAACATAAAGTTAAAATCCTTTGATTTAGTAATATGTAATACGTTGCTTAGTTTCTGGGGTATAGAGTTGGCAAATTTGTTTAATTTACCAACGATTTGGCATATACATGAAAGTCAAACTGTAGATATGAGCCTCAGTAGTTTTTTTAATGCAGCCTCTGAAGCAACTATGCGACAACTATTACCTGATTGTTTGATAAACGCCAGTAGAGTGATTTTTCAGGCTGAGGCGACACGAAGAATTTTTGCTCAATATGAGACTCGTGGCAATTTCCGAACCATACCAGGCGGAGTTAACTTACAAAGTATAAACAAATTTTGTGCTGCCCATAGCAAATCAGAATTACACGCTAAATATGGCATAGATGAACACCATACAGTAATTACAATTATTGGAACTACCTGTGAGCGTAAAGGACAGCACATTTTCCTCAAAGCTATTAAAGA
>JAYKJH010000256.1:0-12907 GCA_035285345.1 Nostocaceae cyanobacterium
CTTGAGACAAGCGATTGATGGCTTATCAAAGCATATAGCAATCCTCCGCAGATTTATGAGCAGAGAAATTATCATATCTCCGACAACTTCTGCGAAGTCGGGAATATGATTTCTCACCAATGATAGGATGCTCCAAATGGATGGGTAGGGGTAAGACAATGCCTTACCCCTACGTAGATTTTGATGTATTGGGAATTTGGTGAAATGGTATGACTAGCAATTTGGGTTACTAATGATTATGGGTGTAATTCCCATTAGAACGAGGTGAACGCGCTCCTATAGATGCACCTATCATCGATGCAACCAGACCTAAAAGTGAACCAAGCGTAAAAGACCAGCCTACTTTGGCTGCATTAGCAGCTATCTCACGAGTTTGTTGGGCTGTAAGGTTAGGATCTGTGGGTATATTGATGTTACCTTGCTGTGCCTGATTGGCAATTTCTCCCGCATTATAAGCTACCGCTCCAAACGCACCTGTTACCCCACTCGCTAATAACCAAGAGCTAAGAGCTAAGGTAGTACCCCATAATATTAGTCCATTTAACAGCGCTGTACTGCGGTTCATCGGTCCGCAGGTACGAGTAGTAACCCACCCACCAATAATCAGAGATAGAAACAGGCTAATAATTGACCAAATCCCAACAGCTTGTCCCACACCACCAGCAATTGTCCGGGGTGCCCCTGATGTAGCGATGTTACTCAGACCTAGAGCAGCTCCAATTCCGCTCAAAATTAGTTGAGCGCTCAAAGTAACTACAAGACCGGCTATAATTGGACCCCAACGGACGCGATCGTGGTAATCAACGGCTGGAGTGTAGACGGTCCTTTCAATTAAATCTTCCGTTGGTCTGTTAGTGTAAGCCATAGACTAACTTTTACCTCCCCCTTGAATTTAGGTTTTAATTAGTCAGGACTTTGACTTTTTTACTTTAATTGTGCAACGAGCTAGGCTTTGACCAGACATTTCATGAAACGTCTGGTCAGAGTTTATTCGGAACACAAACAAAGCAAATTTGTATTACTCATATCTTGCACCAAAAGGCGGAGCCTTTATTTATCGTTCCCAGGTTCAACCTGGGAACGATATCAGCTTTTGTTCTACTTCCCGTGATGCAAGATATGAAATTACACACCTGTCACATAGATTTAGTTAGTTGTCAGCGTTAAATCGCCTATTTGCAAGACATTATTTGCTAATTACTAACCCCCCAATGACTTGATAATTGTGACCTTGGTCTAAGTCCTGTTAATTTTTTTATGCATTGTTGCAAGCGACTACTTAGCCTTGCTATCGCTGGTATTTTCTATTAAAGGATTAACTTCTCGTGCCATTTCTCGAAAGTCTGCTGGTTCCCCTGTGGATTCAGCTTTGTAGCTGCTTTCTTCTGGCTGTGGTATTTTATGTTGAGGAGCAGTTGCAGCTTCTGCGGCTTTTGCACCTTCCTCAGTGCGGTCAATTTCACTGACACTAAATTCCTTTGCTGCTTCGTAATCTGCAGCCACGTCTACTTTTGGTGCTTTCATTTCTCCAGCAGCAATTTCTTGCACCATTTCCTGAGTATCATAAGGTTGAGAATCATCTAAATTTGTAGTAGTAGCGTCCGACATTTAATTACTCCTGTTGGTGATATTTTGAAGCTGTCTATTATGAATTCATTCACGCATAGTCATAAATATAATTGTATGATGACTCCTAGTTGTAGCCTCTAAGGGTAGATTGTCTACCTCTATCAAAAGAAATAATTGTTTAATCAACTTAAATTATTAATTATTTCTATTGATGGTGATTTCTTGATTTTGTATTTGATAATTTTAAAAAGTCGCTGATAATAAAATCCAAAATTAAGAGGGAATTATTGTGGTCAATAGTCATGAGGAACAAGTCAAACAATATTTGCCAGAAGCAGCTATCAAAGTTCTGGAAGATTTTGAAAAATTGAGTGCAGATGAACAATTAGCTGCACTTTATTTTATTTATGAGCAAATGGGTGATTCAGTCACTCCCGCTGCTCCGAATGCAGCGGAGCCAAACTTGGCTCCTATGCTGCTAGGAAACTTTTTTGAATTGTCAGATGAAGAGCAGCTACAAATTATGCGAGATATTGTCAATCGACAAGATACAGAATACTCTCGTGCTTATGGAGCTTTAAAAGAAAATAACCAGCTTTTGGTTTGGTTTCTTTGGGCGGAGGAAATGGGTGATAGGGTTGTAGATTTACCCAGGAACTATAAAGCTACTTCCAAAGTTAACGACATCGTTGATGAAATTGAAGACCTCGATTTTGAACAGCAAATTTCCATCCTGCGAGAAGTTGCAGGCAACATGGGATATACGAGTGTTAAGCCTATTCCTACCCAGGCTGAAACAGGGAAGACTTCCAGTCTTTAAGTAATGGGATTTATAGGTAAATAACATATAACAGAATCTTGTAGGGTGGTCACTGCCCTACAAGGTAAAATCACTATTTTAGGATGTAATAAGTAGTGCCCACCTTACGGTTACACTCGAATTGTGCAAGATGTAAGGTAAGACACAAAGCTTATTCAGCCTTCTTATAATCTACATCTATCCAACAACGCGGCAATTGCTCACCTGATGGAAAAATCAAGTTTTCTTTGTTAAAAGATTCAGGTTGCTGTTCTTCTTGACCTGATTGAGATTGTCCAGAAATATCATTTTTATTGGGGTTAATTAGTTCTTCGACATCCAGAATCTTAACTAAAACACCAGTTGTTTTATCTTGCATTAACATCACAAAACCTTAACCTTAACAACGACTTAACTCAAAAACTGCCAAACTTAAGTTATAGTTTATCCATTTTTGTTTATATTTACATCCTCTCAAGAGTGAGAATATAGAATATAAAGTGTAGAACTATTTATGTCTACCAATAGACATACTAGAGGTATAGGTAAATGGTCGCAAGCGATAGAGTATTATTATAGCGCTTCCCACGCTCGTGAGGTATAGCAAGAAAGAATTAACCGCCGATAGAAGAGGATGGACGCTTTCTTAAGCCGATAAATTTGTACCTCAGTAGACTAGGAAACGCTATACATCAATTACCGAGAAATTGGAAATAAAAATCTGGAGAAATATCTGAAATTACTAGAATTATAGGCTGGTAAAATATTGCTAAATAAATACCACAAATATTATCTGTTAAATACCCTTTTAGACAGAAGTAAATTTCCGATATTTTCCCTAAACTATATATTAAATGTGTGATGAAGTAGTCCCGGATAAATAACTTCTGAAAGGAAACTCTTTTGGAAAACATCACAAGCTTAAAATTCGTCCAGAGGAGACATATTATGGCAGATACAAGCAATCGCGGATTTGCATCGATGGATGAAGATAAACAGCGTGAAATAGCCTCTAAAGGTGGTAAAGCTGCTCATGAAAAGGGAACCGCTCATGAGTTTACATCCGAAGAAGCTAGAGAAGCTGGTCGTAAGGGTGGTGAAACTACCAGTCAAAACCGAGAACATATGGCAAAAATTGGTCGTGAAGGTGGTAAACGTTCCCATGCAAATCGCCGCAATCAACAACATCAAGAGGGTGAAGAAGAAGAAATCAGCACCACTGATGTTACTCCTGAATAACATGTTTAAACGGGACAATAAAGCCACAAAAACAATTAATTACCAGCAATGGTGCATTGCTAAATAGAGAAAGGATAATAACATGACCCAAACTCCTAATGTTCCACCCCTAATAGAAAGTAATGAAACTGACTACCGCGATAGTGGAGTAACCAGTACGGTCGCGATCGCAGGTCATCCTTTCCATCCTTTGATTGTTACTTTCCCAATTGCTTTGTTAGTCAGCGCATTAGGAACTGATGTTGCTTACTGGCTAACCAGTGACCCCTTTTGGGCTAGAGGTTCATTGTGGTTAATTGGTGTTGGGTTTATCAGCGGAATAGTTGCAGCCCTAACAGGAATGATGGACTTTTTAAGAATTGATAGAGTACGAAAACGTAGCGCTGGTTGGATACATATGGTGGGGAACGTCACAGTTTTATTGTTGACACTCATCAATTGGTGGTTGCGTATCGGTAACTTCAAAGCATCAGTAGTTCCTGTGGGGCTAATTATATCTCTAATTGTCGCCTCAATTTTAGGTGTTACTGGTTGGTATGGAGCCGAACTAATTTATCGTCATAAGGTGGCTGTCATCGGTTATAGCAGTCATCGCGAATTATAGGCTTCATTTCCCTTCCTAAAGGCATCTGTTTGTCATACCTGGGTTTTCAGCAGAAGGGAGGAATTATCCAGGATAAACTGTAATTATTATTCGGCTTTTATTCTGGTTGTTTCTCCTTTTTACTGAAATTAAACCCATCTATTTTGAAAACTAAATAAGTAAACAACATTGTCAACAAAAACGGAGAGAAATAGTAACATGGACAGTAACAAACAATCTGATAACACCGTTAACCAATCCATCACATCGAGGGAATATGAAAATAAAGAAACACCAGATGTGAATAAAGAAAATTTAACCGCTAATCCTGGCGATCGCATCTCTGAAGAACCACAAACAATTCAAGAAAAAGCTCAACAGTTAGCTGTTGATTCTCCCGATATTACCGGCGACCATATCCAAGTCCCGACGTACTTTGTTGTGGAATACCCGGATGGAGAAGAGAAAGCGCTTCACCATGTCAAAGATGCAGAAGAAATTTCTGATGTCATTCGTCAGGCACGTGTCGATGAAGACGGTAATCGCATTTGGTCGTAATTTACCCTGAGTGCAGCTTGAATCTTTAGTCCTGAGTTTGAGTGCTGAGTAAGAGTTATTAAATCCTCTTTTATCACTTTAGTAGAGGAGGCAAGCATTCTGAAGCAATTGATTTTGTATGAGGCAACTAATGCCGGTAGATAAATTTTGTTGCCCTACATTCAATTGATAGTAAGCAATGTTTTCCCGGGGTTCTCCCGCCAAAATGACAGAAGACGATTAAGTTGTAGGCATAATTGCATCTACACCTCAAAACTCACCACTCAAAGTCAGCACTTTTGAATTGATTAAACTCCATTTCTCAAGTCAATATTTCCCATCCTAGTAAATAGATGATTAAAGATTATTCGGAGGGAAGCTATTTGTTCATAGCCTATCTACAATGGTCAGAGAAATGGCAAAATTAATCGACATAATAGACCTACGATCAAAAGTAAATTTTATCGGCGTTCATCTGCGTTTTATGCGCCAAGGGCGCACGCTCCGCGTACGGCGGTTAATTAAATCCAAAATCTAAAATCCACACATCCAAAATTCTATGACTCAATCACAACAGGAAACACTCCAACCACCCCAAGAGCAAAATCAACAACCGGGGATAGAATCAGAAATGACTCCCAAACCTCAAGCTGAGGACTCTAACTATCGCGGTAGTGATAAGCTAAAAAACAAAGTTGCACTGATTACTGGAGGTGATAGTGGTATTGGTCGAGCCGTCGCGATCGCCTATGCTAAAGAGGGTGCAGATGTAGCCATCGTCTATTTATCAGAGCATGATGATGCTAAACAAACAAAGCATCTAGTCGAAAAGCAAGGTCGTCGTTGTGTGACTATTGCAGGGGATATTGGTAGTGAAAAATTTTCTCAACAAGCGGTAGACCAAACTGTGGCAGAATTGGGTAAGCTGGATATTTTAGTCAATAATGCCGCTGAACAACACCCACAGGACAGTATTGCAGATATTAGCGCCGAGCAATTAGAGCGTACCTTCCGCACCAATATTTTTTCCATGTTCTACTTGACAAAAGCAGCACTCCCCCACCTCCAGGAAGGTAGCACTATTATCAACACCACTTCCGTCACCGCTTACAAAGGTAATCCTCAGTTGCTCGACTATTCCTCCACAAAAGGAGCCATAGTTGCTTTTACTCGTTCCCTGTCACAATCATTAGTACCAAAGGGGATTCGTGTCAACGGGGTAGCACCGGGTCCGATTTGGACACCTTTAATACCTGCAACTTTTCCGGAAGAAAAAGTTGAACGCTTTGGTAAACAAGTACCAATGCAGCGGGCTGGACAACCAGAGGAAGTTGCTCCCAGCTTTGTGTTCCTGGCATCTGATGATTCCTCTTACATGTCTGGTCAAATCCTACACCCCAATGGTGGAGAAGTAGTGAATGGCTAGTTCACTAGGTTATTAATATCTATTCTCAATACTCTGCTTTCCGATATCCCCGATTTCTTTAAGAAGTCGGGGATATGGGTGTTATACTACAGGTTTCTCACATCAAATCGGATTCCTACATATCAGCTAGGGTAGAAATAGTCCTTTAGAAATATGTTTTATGGATGACAGGCTGCTAGCATACGTTTGATACTCCAAACTGAACTATTGCACTCAGCAACAGTGGGTATTAGGTAAAATAAGGTTGATTGCTAAGGGTGTTGGGAAATTTTCAGCTAATTCTTGCATATCGGCGGTTTATTTTAGGCTGATATCGTAGGGCTGCACTAAGCTTTTATTCTCTCTTGGCAAGAGAATAAGGCGGATGATAAAGTCTTATACATATTGGGAAAGTATCTAGATATTACTAGGCTGGTAAAAAGTCTTCAAGACTTGATGGTTATTTGGTTACAAATTGCTGATCTTCCTATCGGGATGGGAGTAAAAAAAGTATGACAAAGCAGCAAATAACATTAGTAATAGTTGATGATAGCCCAGAAGACCGAGCAACTTACCGTCGTTATCTTAGTGAAGATCAGCAATATATATATCAAATTTGGGAAGAAGAATCTGGGGAAAAAGGTCTAGAATTGTGCAGGCAAATCGAGCCAGATGGAGTGTTATTGGATTTACAGCTACCTGATTTAGATGGCTTAGAATTTCTCAGAGAATTAAAATGCCAAAATCGGGGGATAATTCCCGGAGTAATTATATTAACAGGTCATGGTAATGAATCTATCGCCGTGCAAGCAATAAAAGGCGGTGCTAGTGATTATTTAGTCAAGGGAAAAACCTCAATAGAATGTTTGCACTGTGCGGTACATAACGCCACGGAAAATGCTAAAATCCGCAGGGAGTGGCAACAGAGTCAAGAAAGACTGAAATTAGCCCTGTCAGCAGCCGGGATGGGGACATGGGAATGGAATATTTTCACAGATCAAGTTTGGGTTTCAGAGAATGTTCCCAGCCTATTTGGGTTGCAATTGCCAACTAGGACTGAAACCTTGAGCGCTTGGTTGCGGCACGTCCATCCAGGCGATCGCGACTCGGTGATTCAAACAATGCTCCATGCTGTAGAAAACAGGAGCAGATACTTCCAAGAGTACCGTCTATTGGTAGATGACAAGATTTGCTGGGTATGTGCCCAAGGACAAGTGTTTTGCAACCAGAATGGCGAACCAGCACAAATTGTCGGAACAATACAGGATATCACTGAACGCAAACAAACACGAGCAGAATTAGAGCATTTCCATGAGCGGTTTGATTTGGTCACAAGGGCAGTTGACTGCATGATATATGATTGGGACATCAAGAGCGATCGCGTCCAAAGAACCGAGAGTTTAATCAAGAAATTAGGCTACACACCCCAAGAGGCACCCCCTACCGCTGAATGGTGGTCATCTATTGTCCATCCTGACGACCTGCAACGGGTGAATGTACAATACCAAGCTAGTTTAGCAACCGGCGACTCCTATAAAAATGAGTATCGCGTGCGTCATAAATCCGAGCCACGTTATTTATGGGTCAGAGATATGGGGTATGTCCTCCGGGATGGGGAAGGTCGTACTGTGAGGGCGGTGGGTATTACTATTGATATTACAGAACGCCAGCAAACACAAGCCCAACTGCAAGAAAGTATCGAACGTACTGAGCTAGCGACCACAGCGGCTGAATTGGGGATGTGGTTTTGGAACCTGACAACTAACGAGTTAGTTTGGACAGACAAATGCAAGCAACTGTTTGGATTTTCCCCAGATACGGAAATTAGCTACGACCTGTTTCTGGAGTGCTTGCATCCCGAAGACCGTCAACGCACCCATGAAACAGTCAGCCGCTCTCAACAAGAAAAAATTGACTACGATATAGAATATCGTTCAGTTTGGCAAGATGGTAGCATTCATTGGATGGCTGCCAAAGGTCGAACCTTTTACAATCCCCAAGGTCAGCCTGTGCGAATGATGGGTATTGTCCAAGAAATCACCGAACGTAAAAATATTGAACAACAGCTTACCATTAGTCAGCAGCGCTTAGAACTAGCACAGTCAGCCGGACAAATTGGCACTTTTGATTGGGATATGCAGACTGGAGTCATCACCTGGACTGCACAGCAAGAAGAAATTTTTGGCGTACCTATTGGTAAGTTTGGCGGTAGGATTGACAATTGGCGAGAACTGGTTCATCCAGAAGATTTACCAACAATAGAGCAAAGTTTACAGCAGACCATAGCACATCACATCCCGGATTGGTACGCAGAGTTTCGCATCTTTCGGGCTGATACAGGTGAGCTACGCTGGCTGGCGGGGAAAGGACGCTTCTTTTATAATCAATTCGGTGAACCCCTCCGGATGATTGGCACTAATATTGATATTACCCAGCGCCAGGAGATGGAAAAAGCACTGCGGGAAAGTGAGCAGCGCTACCGTTACCTAGCTAACTTTATCCCAGAAATGGTTTGGACAACCAATACCGATGGCGAAATAGATTATGTAAATCAGCGGTGGTATGAATATTCTGGGTTGACATGGGAGGAGACTATCGGAAATGGTTGGCACTCAGTAGTGCATCCCGATGATTTAGAAAAGGCTTACCAACTTTGGTCAAAAGCAGTTCAGACCAATACAGACTTTCAAAGCGAACACCGTTATCGTCGCGCTGTTGATGGCACCTACCGCTGGCACCTAGTCCGCGCTTTTCCAGTCCGCGATGACCACGGGAATGTCATCAAATGGTTAGGCACCAATATCGATATTGAAGAACTAAAACAATTACAATTAGAACGCCAGGAACTGTTAGAAAGAGAACAAGCAGCAAATCGGGCTAAAGATAATTTTATCGCCATGGTGTCCCACGATTTGCGTGCCCCCCTCAACGCAATTTTAGGTTGGACAAAACTCCTGCAATCGGGTAAGCTTGACCAAAAGCAGACCGCTAAAGCCCTGGAAACTATTGAACGCAGCGCTAAGAACCAGGCAAAATTGATTGAAGACTTGCTGGATGTCTCGCGGATGATTCAGGGTAAACTGCGCGTGGTTATAGCACCAGTAGATTTGAAAAATGTGATTCAAACAGCCGTTGAACAAATCAGCTTAGTAGCTATTGATAAACAAATTAATCTAGAAGTTAAAATTGACTCAGCAGTTGGTTATATTTCTGGAGATGAGCATCGTCTGCAACAAATTGTTGCCAACCTGTTATCCAACGCGGTTAAATTCACTCCCAAAGGAGGACGAGTTGAAGTTTATCTCCAGCGGGTCGATTCCCATGCACAAATCCAGGTGATTGATACTGGTAAAGGTATGTCTGCCGAATTTTTACCCCATGTTTTCGACCGCTTCCGTCAAGAAGACCGCACTACCACTAGAGCTAACGAGGGACTAGGGTTAGGATTAGCCATTGTCCGTCACCTCGTAGAACTGCATGGTGGAACAATTCAAGCCGACAGCCTCGGAGAGGGTCTAGGAGCAACCTTTACAGTTATGCTACCGTTAATCGCTCAACAAGAGTCGGTACTAGATAAACTTGTCCACCGAAACACAGCCTCAAACTGTTAAATTGCTTAACTGAGAGGACAGCACTATTCTGAATAATCGTAGGGTGGACACTGTTCCACAAACTAAAATAAAAGGCGTTGCTGAATACAAGTATGATTTACCCTCATCAGGTGCTATTCTCCCTAGGGAGAAGGGAGCTATAATTCTGAATCTCGCTTATTCCCTCTTATTCTCTCTCCCTTTGGGAGAGGGTTAGGGTGAGGGTGAATTTGATAATTCATACCCGCTCTTGGGCAACGCCAAATAAAAACTTAAACGTGTAATAAACAGTGCCCACCCTACAGTTCTATTGATTAGAAAAGTGAATTTGGCTAAGCAATGTACCCGATAGGATATCATCAAACGTCCTATGGTTTGCACTAAGCAGCCCGCTGAGTCAATAAACCCCAGAGGAAAATAGCCAGCATTGCACCTAAAATTGCTACAAACAATCCCGGTAAACTTAAAGAAGCCGAAGCCAGCTGCAGCGTTCCCGTCTGGAAGAAAGTTGTTATTATCCCGCCTAACACAGCACCGACAATTCCTAATACAATCGTCGATAAAATACCGCCACCCTGTCTGCCTGGATAAATTGCTTTAGCTAACGCACCAGCTAGTAGACCTAAGACAATCCAAGCTAAAATATTCATAATTTGTTATACCTCAAGATTCAACTACTTCTTTGGCTCTTCCAATTTCATACTATTAATTTTTTCATGATTTCTCCTCCCTCAAAGGTTAGTCATTGACTATATCAATGGAGATATAGCAATCCTAACCCTTGTTACTAGGTGTTCTCCTGTAGTAGTCCGCGCTTCATTTATGAGAAATTAGATACCCGACTTCGCTTTCATTTATCGGGTATCTGAGGACTTACATTCTCACAAATTGCAATCAATTTCGCGCTCCATAAAAATCTACGTAGGGGTAAGGCATTGCCTTACCCCTACCCATTTGTATGATTATTGTAGTCAAATCCTATGGGAGCATCCCAATTTTGCAAAAAATCTAGTAGGGGGAGCATCTTGCTCCCTGCTTTATTAACGCACCAGGCAAGATGCCCACACTACAAAAAAATATTAATACCATTTCACCAAATTCGGGGTACATCAAAATCTACGTAGTAGGGGTAAGGCATTGCCTTACCCCTACAAGCGCCATTTGTATCATGATATAAGTGAAACGGTATAACGCAGCGGTTATCTTGCCCGCACTACAAAATACCCCCTCCTTAAGGATGAAGATTTGGGATGCTCCCAATCCTATAGCAAGAACACCAAGAAACATCTAATCTCACTAAAGAATGACTGAACTTACATCTCCAGAGAGGCTATTTCTCAATTATTAACTGTTAACTTAATAAATAACGCAACTAGCAGTACTAAATAGCTAAGTCAAATACTGTAACGAAATTAAGAACAAAACAGGAGAAAAAAATATGACTCTACAAAACCTCAAAAATTTTGACCCCAACTACCGTGATACTTTTGGTGGTGATGATATTATCGGCATGAGTGTTTACGCCGAAAATACAGAAGAAAAGATTGGTACTGTCAGTGATGTTTTAGTAGACGATGACGGTCGGTTTAGATATTTGATTGTTGATTTGGGCTTCTGGATTTTTGGTAAGAAAGTATTGTTACCTATCGGTCGGTCAAGAATTGACTACAACAAAGATTGCATATATGCCCGTAGTTTAACAAAAGAACAGGCAGAAAATTTACCAGAATATACCGAAAGAAACTCAACGGATTTCGATTACGAAGAGCGGGTGAGAAATGTTTATCGTTCTTCACCTTATACATCTCCAGTCGAAGCATCTGCTCCCTTAGAATCATCTGCTGCTCTAGATTCCACAACAACGCAGCCCTCACCTTATGCACCCTATGTATCTGGAGCCGCTAGTTCTTTTGAGCGCAATACTTATAACTATCAACAAGAACCATCTCTCTATGAGATGAACGAGCAAGACCATCAAACCTTCAGACTCTATGAAGAGCGGTTAGTTGCTAACAAAAACCGTGTTGTCAAGTCTGGGGAAGTAGCGGTAGGTAAGCAAGTTGTCACGGAAACTGCACAAGTTGCAGTTCCAGTAGATAAGGAGCAAGTTATTATTGAACGCACTACCCCTAGCGACGCGGGAAGGACTGTTTCTCCCGGTGAACATGCTTTCCAAGAAGGGGAAGTAGCACGCATGGAAATCTACGAAGAAAGACCCGATGTTCGTAAAGAAACCGTGCTAAGCGAGGAAGTGCAAATCAGAAAAGAAGTCCAGCAGGATACAGCTGAAGTCCAAGAAACTCTGCGTCGTGAAGAATTGGATATCGACACTAATGGTAATCCCATAGTAGATAGACGCGACTAATTCCATCTCTTTACATCTTGCACCCAAGAGCGAAGCTCTTATTTATAGTTCCCAGGTTTAACCTGGAAATAGGGGGAGGTTATACCTCCCCTAGTGCAAGATGTCTGTTAAAACAAGAGTTTTTATCTTGAATAAGCGCGGAAAACTTAGATAATTCCCAATTCATATTTCCCAGTTATTAACGCCAAAAAGCTTGCATCTATCAAATTTAATTAAGATATTTACACAACGGCAACTAATTATGATTGAACCATTGCCATCGAACGAGCCTCCGGCAAATATTAATCCCGACGATTTAGCAGAAGTTGAGCATCAGGGTAGAAGAATTGTCGAGACAAAAAATATTCAGTTGCTAGAAGAGCGGCTGGTTGTTAAAAATATCCGACATAAAGTCGGTGAAGTGATTGTAAGAAAAGTTGTCGAAACCCAGATGGTACAAGTACCAATTCGACGGGAAAAACTTATTGTGGAAAAAGTATATCCAGAATATAAGCAAATAGCAGAAATTGGTTTAGATGCAGAAGATATTATCGAGATTGAGCAGCTAGAAACTGCCAAGAGCGATGGTAAAGACATTATCAATGTTACCTTTAGCTCACCAACCGAAGCCATTAAATTTTTAGAAGCCATAGCACTGGAATCTCGCTGTGAAAAGGTGAAAATGGACATAACTATTGCTCATAAAAATTCCTAAATTATATTGATTTATGTAAAAGCTTGTTAATGGTGCATCTTTCAGGTGGTTTTTTATAAATATCCCTCTGGGAACTTTCTCGGAGGGTATTTTATATATTTCTACTTCTCAAAGATAAATAAGCGG
>JAYKJH010000257.1:0-4102 GCA_035285345.1 Nostocaceae cyanobacterium
CGGTCAGACACCACTCCGAGACGCACTCGCAACTCGATCCGACGCTCGGCTTCGCTTCTATCGCGGGGCTGCTGCTGCAAAAGCTCAAAAGTCAAGCTAGGTACTGGTGATTGTTGAAGAATAACCAAACTCAGTTCTGCTTAAGACGATTTCGTTGCTAGTTCTACGCAGGAATAAGAGTTTCAGCCAGCGATAGAATCACTGTTTCAGCTTATCCCGAACTCAGGTTAAGCCATAAAGTTAAGCCTGAGCCTTCTTTTCTTGTTCTATTTCAGCTTGAAGTTCTGCCAATTCTTCTGGGGTCATTTCCTCTAGACGCTGTTGGAGAACTGCTTGTTCATATTCTTCCCGTTGTTGGTGATAGGTCATGTTATTGTTAACCGCTCGCCAAATATAAGTTAACAACCAGCCTATCAATCCCAAGACTAACAAAGCTTGGCTCCAGATACCGGCTTTTTGGCTATCTAATCCCAGCATCTGGAAAATGACATACAGCAAACCACCAGCGATGAAAATCCCTAAGCTAATTCCAATAGCATCAATGCGTCGCATTCGAGGTATTTCCTAGATATTTTTAAGCTTCAATTTGTCGTCGTTGGGGTCGCAAATTGACGAAGGGAGCCAAAACCAACAAACCTGGCAAGAAAAAGAATACCAGGAAATACATCAACAGACGTTCAACTGAGCTAGCCACGTACCACCGTTGTTTCATGTAGAACAAAACAGCAATAGGAACTACCAAAAGGTAAGCTCCAGCCAAAACCAAATACAGTAGGGGTACAATCAAGCTGAGTTCCATAGTGAGCAAAACCTGTGCGATATAGCTGTTTCCTATCTTAAGATGATGCGCCTCTATTAGGGAAGCGCAGCTTCCTATTGTGATTTCGATAGATATGATTAACCTAGCTGGGGAATCGAGATGACGGACAAACCTCTTTCCCAGTCCCCAATCTCCAGTCCCCAATCCCCTTTTTGGAAAATTTTTCTAAAAATACTTGCATAAATGCCCAAACTAATGTTGGAATAGATAAAGTGATTTTCTGTGGAAGACTAACGACGACAGAAAACCAAGCGGGGGCGTGGCGGAATGGTAGACGCTACGGACTTAGAAAACTGAGCCTTGATAGAGAAATCTTTCAAGTGTAAGCTCTCAAACTCAGGGAAACCTAAATCTGGTAACAGATATGGCAATCCTGAGCCAAGCCCAAAAATTTGGGATTTTAGATTTGCGATTTGAGATTGCTTCCTAATCCAAAATCAACTCATCCAAAATCTAAAATTGCGGGAAGGTGCAGAGACTCGACGGGAGCTACCCTAACGTCATCATCAGTCTATAATCCTGGTGTCACAGTCGAGGGTAAAGAGAGAGTCCAATTCTCAAAGCCTAATGCGATATTGGTTAGGCAGTAGCGAAAGCTGCGAGAGAATGAAAATCCGTTGACCGTAAAAGGTCGTGAGGGTTCAAGTCCCTCTGCCCCCATAGTTTTTAATCTAGATAACCGTCCCGCAAGAATGGCAGATGTCTTGCAATATCAGCACGTGGTAGTTGCTTTGAAAGAAACTATGGAGATATGAAGTCTATTGATGAGATTATCCCTGGGTTTCCTTTGGAATAGAACTGTCACCCCAGACTATCTAGAAAAAATCAAACAGTGAAACTCTTCAACCCTTAAAACTCATCCTCAAACTCAGGACTTGCTTCCCCTGGATAAAAACGCTCAGCCAGAATTTCGGAAAAATGATAAGGACACTGACTAGGAAACGTTTTGGAAGGTAAATCAGTTTCACCAACAGCCAGATCCACTGCTTTTTTGTAGGCTTTCTGTAGAGCTTCTTCTAAATATGGTTTCAAGCTTGGATTCTCTGCCAGTAAATCATATATATCTATTCGCTGCACACGAATAGTCGCCAACCAACTCCGACTGCGCTTTTCTGACTGATACTCCCACTTCAATAAATGTCCTATCAAAATACTCAGACGATTCCTCAACTGTTGACGTTGTTGTTTACCCAAAGACTCTATTTCCTCTACCAAATTCACCAAGTCAATTTGATTCCACTGCTGATTACGTAATAACTCAGCTTGTTCTTGCGTCCAAGCATAGAAATCTTTTTCGTAGAGACTAGGCATTTTGATTGAAGCTTCTAGGAGTTGCCACTACGTTAACAAAAATGCGATATGCTTTTCCATTCTCTTGGAAGCGATCGCACTCCTAACAGTCAGACTCTCCCCCAAAAACAACTAACTAGGATAGATTTCGTCTCCCCTAACCAGTCATCCTATAAGCTATTTTAATTATGAAATTTTATTAAGTATCAATTTTCTCAATAAAATGCCCTGTTATCAATAATCTCAAGAAAAATTCTCATTATATTCACGATAAACATAGGGTTTTGGCGATTGATATTTTATCAATTATTCGTGTTAAGATAAAAATGTATAATCTGAAGCCCCCTATTAAGGTTTTTTAGCACCTATATTTAACCCTCTCACCAAATAGATTTTTGCAGAATAAATACCTAAACAATGTGATGTCACATCAACTGATAGGTATTTATTCAGAGTATTTCACAAACAATAAGAGCGTTGCTGAACTAGGGGAAATGAATTGTACTTTGCACATGCAGCGTCAAGCTCAATCATCCCCTCCCTCAGCAACGCCACAATTACTTACTCACAGCTTCCTGAGCCAAGAACTTCTCTAGTTCAGTCAGAGCATCCGCATCAACCTTAGTCTGCATCGGACAGAACTTAGGACCGCACATCGAGCAAAACTCAGCGGTCTTATAAATATCCGCTGGTAAAGTCTCGTCGTGATATTCCTTCGCTCTATCTGGGTCAAGGGCTAATTCAAACTGACGGTTCCAGTCGAAGTTGTAACGCGCCTTAGAAAGCTCATCATCTCTATCTCTTGCACCCGGACGATGACGAGCAATATCGGCAGCGTGGGCAGCTATTTTATAAGCAATTAAACCATTCCGCACGTCTTCAGCGTTGGGTAAACCCAGGTGTTCCTTGGGGGTGACGTAACACAACATCGCCGTACCGTACCAACCAGCCATCGCCGCACCAATAGCAGAAGTTATATGGTCGTAACCGGGAGCGATGTCAGTGACCAACGGACCGAGGACATAGAAAGGCGCTTCCGAACACTCTTCCATTTGCTTGCGGACGTTAAACTCAATCTGATCCATCGGTACATGTCCAGGACCTTCCACCATCACCTGGACATCATGTTCCCAAGCTTTGCGGGTAAGCTGTCCGAGAGTCTTGAGTTCCGCTAACTGAGCGTCATCCGAAGCATCATGGGTACAACCAGGACGCAACGAGTCACCCAAACTGAAGGAAACATCGTATTTCTTGAAGATTTCGATGATATCGTTGAAGTGGGTATAGAGAGGGTTTTGCTTGTGGTGATGCAGCATCCAGCGGGCGATAATCCCACCACCACGGGAGACAATACCAGTGATGCGACTTCTCACCAAAGGCAAATGCTCAATCAAAATCCCTGCATGGATGGTCATGTAGTCCACACCCTGCTGAGCGTGTTTTTCGATGATATGCAGAAAGTCGTCGGGGGTGAGGTTTTCCATTCTCCCGTGGACGCTTTCTAATGCCTGATAAATCGGTACGGTACCGATGGGAACCGGTGAAGCTTTGATAATCGCTGTGCGAATTTCATCTAAATTACCACCCCCAGTAGACAAGTCCATGACTGTATCGGCGCCATACTTCACCGCCAGTTTCAACTTGTCCACTTCTTCCTGGAGGTTGGAAGAGTTGGGAGAAGCGCCGATGTTGGCGTTTACCTTGCACTTGGAGGCAATACCAATCGCCATTGGTTCCAAGTTGGTATGGTTAATGTTGGCGGGGATAATCATCCGTCCCCGTGCTACTTCGTCTCGAATTAGCTCAACAGGGAGATTTTCCCGCCCAGCGACGTAGTGCATTTCTTCAGTGATCGCACCAGTACGAGCATAATGCATTTGGGAAACATTGCTTTGCCCACGGCGCTTAGCGACCCATTCTGTACGCATATTCAATTCCTCGATATACAGCTTCCCTCCGCTGGTATTACCCAGACTCAGGTGTTAAGGGTGT
>JAYKJH010000258.1:0-3074 GCA_035285345.1 Nostocaceae cyanobacterium
GTAAAGGCACTCGCCTGCGTCCCCTCACCTATACGGGAGCAAAACAACTCGTACCCGTTGCCAATAAACCAATTTTGTGGTATGGGATTGAAGAAATGGTCGCTGCTGGGATTACAGATATTGGCATTATTATCAGTCCGGAAACAGGACCTGAAGTACAGGCAAAAACTGGCAGTGGCGATCGCTTTGGTGTCAATATCACCTACATTGTCCAAGACCAACCCGCAGGACTCGCTCATGCGGTAAAAGTCGCCCGTCCGTTCTTGGAAGATTCGCCCTTTGTCATGTACCTAGGTGACAATTTGATTCAACAAGGGGACTTAAGCCACTTCCTAAAACAATTTACTACCCAACAGCCAGAAGCCTTGATTCTCCTGCGTCAGGTTTCCAACCCCAGCGCCTTTGGTGTCGCCAAAGTAGATGAAACTGGACAGGTATTGCAGTTAATTGAAAAACCCAAAATACCACCCTCGAATTTAGCATTGGTAGGGGTGTATTTCTTTTCGCCAGTCATTCACGATGCGATCGCCTGCATCCAACCCTCTGCTAGAGGGGAACTGGAAATTACCGACGCTATTCAATACCTCATCGACCAGCACAAGCGAGTAAAAAGCTGTCAACTAGAAGGTTGGTGGTTAGACACTGGCAAAAAAGATGACCTACTCGAAGCTAATCGGATTATTCTCGACACCTACCTCACAGCGAATATTTTAGGGGAAGTAGATAGCAGCAGTCAGGTTATCGGACGAGTAGAAATTGGCGCTAGGTCGAAGGTAATTAACTGCACAATTCGCGGACCAGTAGTTATTGGTAATGATTGTTATTTAGAGAATTGCTTTATTGGTCCTTATAGCAGTATTGCCGATAAAGTAACGCTGATGGAAGCAGATTTAGAACACAGTGTAGTTCTCCAAGGTGCGAAAATAGCGGGTATTCATCAACGGATTATTGATAGCGTCATTGGACAACGGGCACAGTTAATCATTGCTCCTCGGCGTCCCAAAGCCTTGCGATTTATGATTGGTGACGACTGTCAAATTGAATTAACTTGACATCCTCTCGCCGCTAATCCTTCGGATGTAGCGGGAGAAACCCAAATCGTGAGTTTTGGGTGAGAAACTGTAATTTAATTTTTAGACAAAGCTACCCATTGTGGGATTTTTTGGGGAGCTTTGGTGAAACTAGAATCCCATGGGTAGAACGCATGGGGAGTGTCAATTTAACTCTTAATTACCAGCACCACCCCACAGATAATCAAACCCAAACCAAAAATCCGACTAATAGGAATCGCCTCGCGAAACACAAAGTAACCCAGCAGAACTGAAAAAACATAAGTTAAAGCCACTGCAGGTCCGACGACGCTAAGTTTTACCCGCGTCAACAGCAAAATATAAGCAAAAGCACTGACCCCATAGCAGGATAAACCCCCCAGCAATTCCGGTGTGGTAATAATACCCAATATATGGCCCAAGGCATTTTCTGCATTAACTTTACCCAACTTCAGCGCCCCTGTCTTGAGCAGAAACTGCCCAGTAACGCCAGTGATAATGGAGAAGAGAAATAATCCTAATTCTGGTGGAGTCATATTAAGTGCTTAGGGTAATGGGTAATGGGGAATGGGCACTGGGCATTGGGAACTTCAGACTAATGACTAATGACTATTAGTTAAATATCGCAAAAGTTTGTTTCACAAAGTAAATTGGTTCTCTAATTTACCGCCACCAGTCACAAAACCAGAGTTAGGATTGACAGGGAAAAAAATTATAGGCATTACCTGATGACAACTATTGTGAATTCCGCCTATACAAACGAGCAAATATCTGCATGGTTGCGGGGACTGTTAACCATTGCTTGGTCAGACGGTGACTTTGATGCTCAAGAGCAAGAGTTAATTACCAGCATTACCCAGAATGAACTCATTCCCTGTACTGACTTGGGTTCACTCGAACCGATTACCCCAGAAGAATTAGCCACTGTACTGGGTAAAGACAAACAAATAGCAGAGAATTTTCTTCGCACGGCTGTAATGATAGCGATCGCAGACGGAATCTATTCTGCCTGTGAAGACCACCTCTTACACAAACTTTACCAAGCCCTAGGACAACCAACCACTGCACTGGAAGCTCTGCGTCACACCCTCTATGACCAAGAAAAACAACAACATAGTCAACCCGCCGCAGTCAGCCTCACTCAACCGCAATTAGATGCACTCCGTCCCCTACGTGACTGGTTGGATGGGTTAGAAATTGATGACCCCCGCTTGGCACGATTTTTATGTAAAATCATACCTCCCCAGTGTCCCTTTGAGCGGGATATAGTTCTTTTTGGCAGGAAGATAGTTCACATTCCCCCACTGTGTAAACTCAATCCCCTCTATGAACAACTGGTATACTTGCGTTTTCGCGCCCTATCCTACCTAGCGGATGAACGCGGCGAAGACATTTCAGCCTATATTTAGTCAATAGTCATTGGTCAATAGTTTTTCGTCTTGTGGCGTTCTTTTTCTGACTCGATATACTCCCCCTAACTAATGACTATTGACCAAAAATAAAAAGTGCAAAAGTCTCTATCAACTAGAACTCATATTTGTCTCCATTGTGGATTTACTGAAGATAGAGATATCAATGCAGCTATCAACATCTTGCACTCATGGATTAAGTACGGTAGGGCATACCGGATCTGATAAGCTTGGGGAGATGGAACCTCTGGTTGGGTTGGAGCAATCCTGCTCATCTAAGTTGTGTCTGTGAACCAAGAATCTCCGCACTTTTAGGGCGGAGAGTGTCAATAACTATGCAATTCATTGACCAATCAGACATTCAAGTAGAAGCTGGGAAAGGCGGCGATGGGATAGTCGCTTTCCGACGCGAGAAGTACGTACCTGCCGGTGGTCCGTCTGGTGGAAATGGTGGACGTGGTGGGTCAGTTTACTTTCAAGCAGACTCAAACCTACAAACCCTGCTGGACTTTAGATATAACCATCGCTTCCAAGCAGAAAACGGTGGACGTGGCGGACCGAATAACCGCACCGGAGCAAATGGTAAGGATTTAATAATAGAAGTTCCGGTAGGTAC
>JAYKJH010000259.1:0-5184 GCA_035285345.1 Nostocaceae cyanobacterium
CCACAAGACCTGTTCCAGCACCAAGATCAAAAATTTTGCCTTGCTTGTCTTCCAGATATTCTGCTAGCATCAATGCTGCTGTCTTAGGGACTAATTCCCATACTTTGCTAATATCTGCTTCATAGCAATCTGCCCACTGATTGTAATTCTCACGTAACTTAGCCAAGTTTTGACTGGAACAGATCCACTCTAACCACTCTTGTGGTTGTATATCAGACATTTTTCACCCCATCAATAGCCTTACAAGTTGACAAGAATTTCATCAGGGAAAATTGCTGCTCCAGAAACCGATTTTTAGCTCAGGATTGGCAATCATTTAAAATAAATGAGTCGAGATGTCTAGAATCTTCACAACTCAGAATTGAAAATACATCAACATCTGCTTGCCTCGATATAATAACGACCAAAACGATTAGCCAGGAAAGCATCTAAATTAATCTGTTCTTGTTTTAAGAAGCCACTGTGGGATATTTCTCCGTTGAGATACATATCCAAGACAGCACAAACAGAGGCTGCGGTGGTAATTTGAATTGCACTCCAGGTTTCCCCCTTAAAATTGAAGGGATAAATTTTGCGCGAATCACTAATTGTTTGTAGATAACCGTTTTTCCAGCCAGTAACACTACAAAAGATAACTACCACATCTTGCTTAGTGATAGGAATGGCATTTTCCAAGATTTCTGCTAAAAGTTCCTGGCGATCGCTCAAACGCAACTCTTTAGTTAAAAATGACATTAGGTAATGGTGTCCAGGATAACGCACCGTTTTGTAGTTGAGGGTGCGTACTTTCCCCGCTAAGGTTTCGCAAAGGGTTCCCAAGCCACCAGAGGTATTAAAGGACTCATAATTCATCCCATCCAAGGAAAAATGTTCTACTCCTTCCAAAGGAGGTAATTCCACTTGATGACCATTCTCAATTGCCTCACAAGGATTGCAATACTCATTAATTACACCCTCTGTAGACCAAGTAAGATTGTACATCATCATGTTTGAGGGATATTGGGGTAAAGCACCCACACGCATTTTCACTTCATCAATTTTGTCAAAACCACGACAAAGATAATAAGCAATAATACTGATAAAACCTGGTGCTAAACCACATTGAGGTGCAAAAATTAAACCATCAGGAGCTGTTTTAGCAATGGAGCGCACTGCATTGGTGGTTTCCACGTCTTCGGTGAGGTCAAAATAGCTGACTCCAGCTTGAGCTGCTGCGCGGGCGATGCCAGAATTAATAGAGTAAGGACAAGCAGAGATGACGCAATCTTGACCTTCTAGTTTTTCCGCAAGGGCTGCTTCGTCAGTAACATCTGTAGTGAAAGTATCAACTGGCACTACTGCTTTTAGGCTTTCTAAGGCTTGCTCTTCAATATCGCCAACAACCACAGTGTAATCACCACTATAATGCAGTAGTTTAGTGATCGCTGAGCCAATCTTTCCGGTGCCCAAGATAGTTACACGATACATTATTGTCCTTATTGTCCTTGTCCTTGAGTAATTCTGTATCAGAATACCACTAAAGCTCTTTTATCGCTCTAGGAGGATTTATCTGAACGCATAAATTTAGTTGCATCCTGGTTCGCCACTGCAACTCGCGAACCAATCCCCCTTTTCCACATCCCGTGAAAAGTCAGAATTTAGGTTCAGGTTAATTTCTATTAAGATAATTGCGTTGTTTAGTTATGAGCAATTAATCCGGAGAAAGTAACTAAAGTTTGTTTTTACTACTCCTGGTGGCAAAATTATGATTATGCTGATTGTTGATTGTTGTGCAAATTCCTATCAATTTCGCCTCAATGTCCCAACTTCGGATATACACCGGACTACGGTTATTTGTTCTACTGTCTTGGGTAGGAATACTTGTGTTGGGTTGCGCTCCCACGAGCAAGAGTTCCTTAAATTCGTTACAAACACCGGTAGCAAAACCTATGAAACTGGAAAGTACAGCCTTTAAATCTGATAGCTTAATTCCTAGCAAATATACCTGTGATGGCGAGGATATTTCCCCTGCCTTGAGTTGGAGTGAACCGCCGTCAGGAACAAAAAGCTTAGCTTTAATTGTTGACGATCCTGATGCACCGGGCAAGACCTTTGTTCACTGGGTGCTTTATGATATCCCAGCCACAGCACGGTCGCTACCAGAGAACGTTGCAGCCGTCAATAACCTACCCAATGGTACCTTGCAGGGGAAAAATGATTTTGGCAAGTTGGGATATGGTGGTCCTTGTCCACCGGGTGGTACACATCGCTACTTTTTTAAACTTTATGCTTTAGATAAAAAACTGGATTTAGAATCAGGTGCTACTAAAGCACAAGTGCTTGTAACTATGGATGGGCACATTTTGGCGTCAGCAGAATTAATGGGAGGCTACCAACGCCAATAAGACCCCACGCTTATAAAAATAGGCAAAAAGAAGACAGAAGAAAGATACATTCATCTTCTATCTTCTAGCTTTTGTTTGTTATCTTCTTTCTTGATTACCATGAGGTCTACGAACGCCAGTAGCAGATCCCGCTAGAGATGCGACTAATCCCAACAAGGAACCAAACACAAACCACCATAGCGACCTAGAAGCAGCCGCAGACAAGTTCTGAACTGTATCAGATGGCAATTGTGTCTGAGGAAGCGTTTCAGCTATCCTCATAGCAGCAATTCCAAAAGCACCAGATACTCCACTTGCTAATAGCCAAGAGCTAATGGCAACTGCAGTTGCCCAGAGAATGGCTCCATTGAGTAAGGCGGTACTTCTATTCATCGGACCGCAAGCACGACCTGCAACCCAAGCTCCAATGAATAGAGATATTAATAGAGCGATAGTTGACCAAATTCCCACATTACCTACCACATCCGCTGCTTGGTTTCGAGGTGCAGCTAAGTTAGCAATAGTATTAGCACCCAAGGCAGCAAATATGGCGCTCAAAATTAATTGAGCAGTTATAGCAATCATTAATCCAGAAATAATCGGACCCCAACGAACCCGGTCATGGTAATCAACAACTCGCCCTACCATTGTCGGTTCGGTCATTACCTGGTCGTCCATTGGTCGATTAACGTAGGACATAGTTTGTTGCCCCCTTATTTTTTAGTAAGTTAATTTCACGTTTATTAATGCTAGTGTTTAAATTAGGTTGGAGAGTGATGTATTTGAATATATACCACTAGTAAGATTGTTATATCTATCTTTAGTAGTAAACAGTATTAAAAGTATTTACAATTAATAATATAATGTTTATAATCTTTTAATTTCTTATAAAACCCCGCCCTTAAGGGCAGGGTCTAATTTTACTCAAGATGGATGCTGGTGCAAGCAAGGGTTATTTTTCCTCAATAACTAGGGGTTATTGAGAGGAGCTTGCTGAGGGACGCTCGTGGGATTCGGTTGTAGGATTTCAGATTTGTGGAGATGGCTGCGGTCTGCGGTGGGACTGTGGCCATGAGAGAATACTATTTTTGACAGCAACTTGGTATTAGTCTGACGGGGTGCTACCCAACTATTGCCGCAGCTTAACAGCAGTTCCTGTGGCGGTAATCAAGAATAAAACACCAGATTGGTCTATATTAATAGTTCCTGTATCAAACTCGATGCCAACAACAGCATTAGCTCCTAAACGTCGTGCCCGTTGTTCTAATTCTGTGAGAGCATTACGTTGTCCTTGTTCAAACAAACGCTCGTAGCTAGCGGTGCGTCCACCGACAATATCCCGAATGCTGGCGAAAAAATCGCGTAAGGCATTCGTACCGTAAACTACCTCAGCAGTGACAATACCCAAATAAGAGTCAATCACGGCTCCTTGAATCACATCAGTCGTAGTTAAAATCATCCGCCTTCCTCCAAAAATCAGAATCTACAATCTAGCTATGAACCTAGCAGCAGCGCCGATAAAGTTATATTTATTTTGAAGATAAAAATACCCCATTTGCAAATGTCAAGATTTTTGATTTAATGTAGCCAGCAATCGTAACAATTCAAAAAATAGCAACCTGATATTACAAGATTAACCGTGCAGAAGCAGACTTTATTGGCAGTGATGATTTTATTTCTGGGAGGAGTTGCTACTAGTATGCCCTCTGGAGCTCAAGCTCAGACGGTGGTAGCACAAAGCAATAAGCAAGAGGAACTAAAAGAACTGCTCTCAAAAGCGCGAACAGAAGTAGATTCAGGGGATTTTAATGGTGCGATCGACCTCTATCAGCGAGCAGCGGCAATAGAGCCAAATAATGCCATGATTTTTTCTGGTATTGGCTATGCTCAAGCGCAACAGAAAAATTTCCGCGCCGCTGTCGCAGCCTACCGCCGTGCTATAGCTATAGACGGTAATAATAGTGATTTACACTACGCTCTGGGCTTCGCTAGCGCCAACCTAGGCGATAATAGTACAGCTAGAGACGCCTACCGGCGTGCAATACAGCTAAACCGAAATAATGTCAATGCTTACCTGGGATTAGGGGCGGTACTGTTGCGACTGCGAGATTTTAAAGATGCAGAGTGGGCTTACGACCAAGCAATTAGCCTAGACTCCAGAAACGCGGAGGCTTATCAGTTGCTGGCTATGGCTTATCTCCAGCAAGGGCGAGCAAAAGATGCGATCGCGTCCTTGCAAAGAGCATCAAGACTAGCTCCCAATAATAGCAGCATTCTGCTCAGTCTAGGGAGTGCTTTGCTAGAGCAGGGTAGCACCCAAGCTGGACTGACGACTTTGAGACAAGCGGCGCAACTAGATCGAAATAATCCCACACTCCAGATGAAGATCGGCTCAATTTTAAAAGCACGCAATGACGATGAAGGGGCGATGCAAGCTTATCAGCGGGCGGTATCCATAGACCCTAATTTAGTCCAAGCCAGGGCGGCAATTGCTGATATGTTGATGGATAAACGAGATTACGTTGGTGCTATTAGTGCATATCGTCGGGTAATTGAGTTATCACCCAATAACCCCAACGCCTACTACAACCTCGGCTTAGCCTTCTTGGCCCGAAACAGAAACACTGAGGCGATCGCTGTCTTTAACCAAGCCCGCGAACTGTACAAAAAACAAGGACATCCAGAGGGGGTGCGGCGTACTGAAGCCGCACTCAAAGATTTGCGGTAGTGAATAAAGCAGGGACAAGGGTTGGAAGATTAGGGGTAATTACCAATGCCCCATGCCCCATGCCCAATGCCCAATGCCCCATGCCCAATGCCC
>JAYKJH010000260.1:0-8504 GCA_035285345.1 Nostocaceae cyanobacterium
GTGGGGGGTGGGGCCCTGGGCTTGGGGGCTGGGGGCTGGGGGGTGGGGGAGGGGGGCTGGGGCCATGGGGATTGGGGCTTGGGGCTTGGGGCATGGGGCATGGGGCATGGGGCATCGGGCATGGGGCATCGGGCACTAATGACTAATGACTAATGACTAATGATTAATGAACCCACTTTCCAAAAACAAGTACAAAAGTTACACGAATTGACGGTTTACGGTAGGTGGTTCTTCGTAGGTTTTTTGTGGTTGACTGTCGGTCTTGCTTCTCTGTGGGGTTTGCGTTCCGAAATTGTTCTGTGGTCTCAGTATTTTACTTGGGTCGCAGTGCGATATGGACTGTATTACAATCCCCTGTCTGCTTTAGGATTGGCTGTTTGTATTGGGATGACCGTTTCGGTATTGGTATGGCAAAGCCGTAATATTTTGCTAGGATTGCCACAGCAGGAACGGCAACGTTTAGAAAAACACGTCCTGCGAATCCGTCAACAAGGTGAAACTCATCCCCTTTGGCGGTGGATTCAAGAGTAATGAATTTACAGTCCGATACTACCTTAGTGATGATTTTATATTGTTTTTTCTTATCAAAGATAGCGCAATTAAAAACGAATTTTGGATGTTTTTACTACTGTTACCGCTGAACATTCATTGCTAACGTCTATTTATTAACGTCAGGGTAGCATTAGTTTTTTACATCAAAAATCATGGATTGTAGCCACATTCAATTTCGTGACGGTAAGTCTCACATAGACCTATATCAACTGCAACAACTGTTTAACCTGACTGCTTTCTGGGCACAAAACCGTAGTCTGGAGGACTTAAACACTGCCATTGTCAATAGCAACGTAGTTGTCAGCGTCTGGGACACACAGCGTCTAATTGGCTTTGCTAGAGCCACCTCTGATGGTGTCTACCGTGGCACTATTTGGGATGTGGTGATTCATCCGGACTATCGCGGTGCTGGCTTGGGTAGTAAGTTAGTAGAAACAGTTTTGAGCCACCCCTGTATGAGCAGAGTTGAGCGGGTCTACTTAATGACCACTCATGAACAGCGCTTCTACGAAAGAATCGGTTTCCAGTCCAACTCTAGCACCACGATGGTGCTACATAATCAACCTAGCTTGGGATCTCTTCCGACTGCGGAGATTGAGTTTCAAGAGTCACTAAGGGGATAGATAGTTGTATGCGGCTCATATTCTCTGCTGAGGGATGATTGGGGGTAATAGCGATGACTTCCATTTTTCCCTGCATGGCTTTGAGAATAGTTTGACTGAGCCACAACTTCATCCCTGGTGAAGTTGGACTATCGCCGTTGAGTGACTCACTAGGAGTATATTCAGAGTACATTAAATCTATGGACTCACTCCAGATACTGTCGCTCAGCGGTACATCTAACCATATTTGAACCACATTAGTTTCCGATTCAGCTTGAGTAGAGATTGAAATACTGCCTTCTTCCATCTCAAGAATTGTTATACTAATTAAGTTTACTAATACTTGTCGTAACCAGTTTGGGTCTGCTAAAATGTAAATCTCCCCATCAGCTGGCGCTATTTGCAAGCGAAAGTTACGATTTTCCGCGACCATGTGGGTTAACTGATAGACTTCATCCAAGGCGCTAGCTAGCTGAACTGGCTGAATTTCTAGTGGATTTCTGCCATACTCAGTTCTAGACACATTCAGAATTTCGTCAATTATCTTGATCAACTTTAGGGCTGACTGATTAGCTTGGGCGACAAATTCTCGTTCTTCTTCCGGACTTTCGCACAAATCTGACAAAATTAACTGATGCATCCCTATCAGACTATTGAGGGGTGAACGTAACTCATGGCTAGTCCGCGCTAAAAACCCTGCTTTAAACTGGCTCATTTCTTCTACCATGTGGTAAGCCAATTCCATCTGTTCTATCTGTTGTCGCAGCGCTGCTAATTCTTGTGTATGCTCTGGTTTATCCTCTGGTGCAGTCGCTGGTAGTTTGTTGGTGCTTAGTTCTGGGAGCGATCGCTTTGCTGCTGTATTTCCTAAACGTCCCGATAACAACTGTAAGCCAAACCCCAGTCCTACACCAATGCCCAAATATATCCAATTACTCAAGTTCATGTTTGCCGATGATGATGGTATGTATTAACCACCTTGGCACAACATTTAAATTATCGACTAGGGGTGGTAAATTTAGATCACCCCAACAGCAATCATACTCTCACTGCTCCTTGGCGTAAGATTTGCCAGCCAGTGCTAGTCCATTTAGCAACCGTGGAAGGAATACCACTAGCACCTTGGGATGTAGGAAATTCAGTTAATGCCAAAGTGAGAACCGTGGGAAACTGGGCAGCAATTTCTACCATACTCTCTAAGGGTGCTTGACCCGACAAGTTAGCACTAGTGGTGGCCAGGGGTCCAGTTTGTGCCAAAATTGAGCGGGCTATTTCTGAGTTAGGCACTCGAATACCAATTGTGGTTGGATCTAATGGGTTCATCTGTTTTGGCAACCGCTTGCTAGCTGGTAATACCAATGTCAGCCCTCCTGGCCAGTGTTTTTCTGTAACAGTATGCCAAATTTGATACTCTTCTTTTGTACCTTGGACATAATCCCAGAGGTCAGCAGCATTACCTGCCATCAAAATTAACGGTTTGTCCTGACGACGCTGCTTAGTATCAAAAATCAATTCGGCTTTTTCTGGGAGAGCGGCTAGTGCAGGAACCGTATCTGTCGGGAAGCTAATTACACGACCAGCCTGTACCCCAGCTACTAGTTCAGAAATGGAAATTTCCGTCATATAAATATGGGCGGGGAAACCCCACCCCTACAAAATTCAGGACTCAGTAGTTTTAAGATTGGCAAGGGCAAAGCGGGGAATACCAGCCAAATCAGCGTGAACTTCAATGTTGCAATAACTACCTTGCTTGAGAAGCAAGTCAGCAACAATTTCTGCTTGTCCTGCCATCATCTCAATCAACCATACACCTCCCGGTTGCAAATAAGCGGGGGAGGTGTCTATCAAATAGCGGATGTAATCTAATCCATCAGAACCACCATCTAGTGCTAAATGCGGTTCGTGCTTGGCTACTTCCGGTTGGAGATTGGATACAAGGCTCGTGGGAATATAGGGTGGATTAGACACCATCCCAGCTACCTGACCTTTGAGGAATGCCAATGGCTCCCAAAAGGAACCTTGGTAGAATCGAATTCGCTCACCAAACCCAGAATTCTGGGCATTTTTTTGGGCGATCGCCAAGGCATCGGGACTGCAATCGACGGCATGAATTTTCGCCCCCCCAAATGCATCTGCCAGTCCTAGGGCGATCGCACCACTACCTGTACCCAAGTCAACCCAGTTTCCCTGAATCAGGGCTGGGTTAAGTTGATTGTGATGGACAGAAGCTACAGCTAAATCAATCAAACACTCCGTTTCTGGTCTAGGAATTAACACCGCTTGGGAAACAGCAATTTTAAACTGTCGCCAAGGGGTAACTCCGGTGATGTATTGTACTGGCAAGTAGTCTTGCACTCGCCGCTGCCAAAGTTTGTACAATTCCTCTAGAGGCATTGTCAATTGAATTTCTTGCCAATCTTTGAAAGTTGCCAAACGCAAGGCCAAGCGGTCTAAGCCAGCTACTTCTTGTAATAGCCAATCTACTTCCGATGCTGGGACACCTGCAGCCAATGCTGCTTGAAGCGCTTGGTTACGCCACTGCCAAAGTTGGCAACCAGAAACTAGGGTTTGTGCTTGATCTATCATGCCTTAACGTTGAGGACGTCTTGGTGCTGCGGGTTGAGCAGAGGTTCCTGTTGGTCGCGGTTGATTTTGATTTGCTCTCCCTTGGGGTGGAGCATTTCCCGCTCCGGATATAGTTCTAATATATGCTCGCGATTCTGGAGATGGCACTAACACTACTTGGTTTAACCAGGCTTCGTTTTTCGCCTGCAAGGTTTGGATAATCCCATCGACATCAACTACCTGGATATCAGCCGTCGGGAATTTTTGTTTCACCTGGTTCAATACACCCATTGCGTCTTCTTTGCTCAAAAACATCGGGATAAATTCCTTGTTTTCCTGGGGTAGTTTAATGGGTACATAGCCTTTATCCGGACCAAATCTGACGAGAAATACAGGTACACCCCGAAATTCTTCCACCTTTTGACCGCTTTGGCGGAGTAATTTCATTGCCCCATCTACTTCCTGCTGTACAGGTTTGAAAGCAAATACAAGACGGTTAGATTGGTTAGCAGTTTGTCGTACCTGCTTGTAAATAGCCCCCATAGGTACGGCGCTCACTTGTACGTTTCGGAGCATTTCCTTCATTTTGGGGTCTGAGTTAGCGCGGCTTTGCAGTTGGGACAGAAAAGCTTGAGCCTCCTGACGACTCATAAACACTTGTGTCACCGCTCCAGCATTTTGAGCGTTTTGCCCCTGAAGGGTACGACTTAGAGGGGAACCCTGTTCGTTAACAATCAAATACACAGGTGCAGCATCCAGCACCTTCACGATTTGTTCGTCTGTCAACGCCAGCGCGGTCAGATTTCCCCCTAATATTGAAGCCAGTAGGGTGCCGCTAACCAGCAAATGGCTTGTACTCCAGCGAACTAATGATTTCATGACTGCTCCTAGCATCAACTAAATTCAACAAAGCCAGACAAGTGGATAGTCTTGCACGCGATCAGCTAGTTTTACTTATAGTATCCTCTGCACAATTTGACTGAACTACTTCTAAGTGTTGCTCAGTTTTACTTTATTGTTTTTGCTGAGGTATATAAGTTTTTTTAAACTTTAACTTATTAGTCAGGTAGCTCAACATTTGCTCCTAACTATAGATCATCCAGTGCCACTTGAATCATGTTTACCAGGCGTAGTTGACGCTGAGGGAAAGTAAATCGTTCCAGATGTTCTGGCAATCCTGACAAGCCGAGTATAAATAAACAACAATTGCCAAATTTATTAGCTAATGGCTAGAGGCTTTTTCTTTTAAGACAATTAGCTATCAGTTAGAAGTAACTTAACCCAGTCACTATATGGACTATATGTTGCTATTAAAACTATATGTTTACTGGTTAACAGCACTCAAGCTTTTGATAGCAGGGAACTCTTAACAAACATATTTCCCTGTCTGGGCTTCATCTTCAGTATTGGTCTTCAGCTTCTTGGCAAGTGCTATATCTGCCGCTCCACAAAAAAAGCCGATGGATTCAGCGCCTACAAGTTCTCAACTGCAAAAGTTCTGATACTTAATTTTGGAGATAAAAGTCGGGATGACAGGATTTGAACCTGCGACATCCTGCTCCCAAAGCAGGCGCGCTACCAAGCTGCGCTACATCCCGAAAAAATTACTGCCTAAGCTTTGACCGACTTAGCCTGTTGTCAACAGCTAACCCTACCTAGCCAGCATCCTTCCCATTATAGCATATATTTGCAAAAAGTAGTGGAAAATTAATTAGGATACCAAAACATGCCTTTGATACCTTCTGGATCGGAAATAAATCCTAGACCCCGATAGAAGTCTACAACATGAGGGTCAGCAAACAGCGTGACGTTACTAATATCTTCGCTGCGGAGTTTCTTAATCACATACTTCATTAGTGCTTTACCCAGCCCTTTGCCTTGAAATTCTGGGTGAACCACCACATCCCAGATGGTGGCATTAAAGGCGTGGTCTGAGGTAGCACGGGCAAAACCAATCAGCCGTCGCTGGGTTCCTCGTACCTGCCACATACTAGCGACCAGAAAACTATGTTCAATCGCTTTTTTGACCTTACGCAGGGGGCGCCGCGACCAACCTACAGCATCGCACAATTCTTCTAATTCGTAGAGGTCGAGGTCGCGCTCAGTACTAAAAACGATGCGATCGCCACTGGGACGGTTGATGCTCGTCGATGACGTACTATACTCTTCTATTGGCGTTGTCCTGGTTGCCGCAGCAGCTTCAGAACCACTAAACCAGCTTTTCCAAAAACCCATGCCAATGTGGTTCGGTGAATACAACTGAATTTGGTTATTCTCTCTGATGTTACTGCACTTTTTCCTTGCTAGTCCTTTTTACCTCTAACAAAAACTGCGCTGGTGTAACGCGGATATGTTAGCGGATAATCTCCGACACAGCTAGTTGTTTGTGCTTGACATCAGTCATTCTCAACTTTAGCACTTTGTTGTGAAAGCTAGGGCTGACTCTGGATAGAAGATGAGTGTATTTTGCCACAAGTGTCAGCCAACTCTGACAACCCAGGCAGGAGATTAAGTTTAAAACCCTTGCTTGGTTTGACTTTTGGCTTTACTTAATTGCTTATAGCATGATGGTTGCTAGCTAATTGAAAAGTTAAAAAATATGACGACGCCAAGCGTCAAAAGACAGAGATATAGCCCCGTCCGGGTTAGAAGCCGTCTAACAATTACAATAAAACTAAACACAAACTTGCTCGTAAACACTAGACAGTCAATAGGCCGTCTCGATACTTTGCTGTGAACAAGAAAAAACTAACTGGCGCTCCCCAAGAATCCCTCAAATTCTAACGGGCAGAGTGCCAAAATCACCAAATGGAATTATTTCAATATTTTGCAAAATTAAGTAACAGCTAAGGTCTTGAGAGTACCTTGCACCTAGTGCTGTCTCTTCCTTTATTTTTGACCAGGCAAGCGAATCGTACCCCCAATGATGGCTTCGGGCTTAAAATCATCTACCCTGGAACTGCTAAAACGGTTTAACCGGGCGTTCCCCCAGTTTTATGAGCAATTTGTTAGCAGTGAGATTCAATTGCAAAACTTGCGGCTAGCTTGGCGGCTATATAAAACTCAGCGTGCTGTAATCGAACTGAAACCAGAAGGTAACAAAAGTGCCTTACTTTTTGCTTACCGCAATCAGTCATTTATCCTCAGTGATATTTTTGGTGTATTACAAGCCTATGGGCTAACAATTCATAGTCTTAGTCTCTACGGTCAGATTAAACCACCAATGTTGGTTTTCATTAAATTGCTGGTTTCGCGAGGCAGTAAGGCTTTGTCGGAAAAAACTGCAGAAAATGTCTGTCGGGCTATTCGCGAGGCTCTGGCAGGGCGGTTTGAGGTGGAAGAAATGCTGGCGGTAGAATTTAACCTAGATGCAGGTTTAGAACAGGTAGAAACCGAGTTCTATGTCGATCAAGTTTTCCATTTACCAGCACTGCTAATTGAGGCGGATAACCAGCTAGGGTTATTCTACAAAGTGATGTATGCCCTTTGGCAAGAAGACCTGTTGGTGGTCAACGCTAATTTACTAGTTTGGCGGGGACGCACGCGCCTGATTGTTTACCTACTAGGCCCAAATGAAAGCTTAATTCCGGAATATCTCGGTCACAAAATTGCTGAAGGTGTGCGTCAGCGATTGATGGGGCGAAGAAATTAATGGGCTGCTACGACTCAAAACTAATAACTCTGATTGAGAACTTTTAACTCAGGACTGATTAGCTACTCCAACAGACTTGTTAAGGGTAGGATAGAAATATGGCAACCATTGAAATTTCGGGAGTTCCACATGCTTACGAGCTGACGGAACCCACTTCCTGCCCCCATACTTTAGTGTTTATTCACGGTTGGCTCTTAAGCCGTGGATACTGGCAACCTGTCGTATCTGAATTAACACCTGATTTTCAGTGCCTATCTTATGATTTACGGGGTTTTGGTGAGTCTCAAACTCAAGCACAAGCCAATTTCCACCCACAGCCAGATGGGTTAAATTTTGTTCCCAGGTCCTTGGGTGCGGCGGCGGCTAATCTTCAGGCTTCTCCCTATACCCCAGCTGCTTATGCTCATGACCTGGCAGTGTTACTGCAAAAGCTAAATATCACAAGTGCTTGGCTGATAGGGCACTCCCTAGGAGGTACTGTTGCTCTCTGGGGTGCAGCTCAAATGCCAGAGTGTGTTAAAGGCGTTATCTGTGTCAATGCTGGTGGTGGGATTTATCTTAAAGAAGCCTTTGAACAGTTTCGCACGGCGGGACAGAAGTTTCTCAAACTCCGTCCCCGTTGGTTGCGAACCCTGCCATTGGTGGATGTGGTTTTTACTCGCGCTAATGTAGTTCGTCCTTTACCTCGGCGTTGGGGTCGTCAACGGGTGGTTGATTTCGTTGTGGCTGACCAGGAAGCCGCTTTGGGGGCATTGCTCGACTCCACTACTGAGGAGGAAATCAACTGCTTACCCCAATTGGTTTCCCAGATCCAGCAACCACTGTATTTTGTGACTGGGGCGAAAGATGACATCATGGAACCTAAGTATGTTCGCCACTTGGCAAGCTTTCACCCATTGTTTGAAATGTGTGGTAACAATGTCATCGAAATCCCTGATTGCGGACACTTGGCAATGTTAGAAAAACCAGATGTAGTAGCTTCTAACATCCGCTGTCTGGTTGCTCAACATAATTAGGGCATTGGGCATTGGGCATTGGGCATGGGGCATGGGGCATTGGGCATTGGGCATTGGGCATGGGGCATTGGGCATGGGGCATTGGGCATGGGGCATTGGGCATGGGGCATGGGGCAT
>JAYKJH010000261.1:0-52464 GCA_035285345.1 Nostocaceae cyanobacterium
CCCGCTTAGAGAGAGCATCTTCAATAATTTGTCGTTGTCCAGGACGAAAATTATCATAACCGAAGTAATATTTCAGTGCTTGTTCTAGATGGGGATACTGAAGCATAATCAACGGGAATTTTGAGGATAGAACCAGAAACAAGTTCAACAGGAAACGGTAATAGATGTCTTTGGATGGCGATTTTGCCTGCTTTAAATCATCATAATCGCAGACAATCAGGAGCAGATAAATTTCGGGTTTGGTGATTCCAGGTAACAATGGTGATGAAAGTCTCACCCCAAGTCGCAAAATCGCAAAGGTAAAAATAAGCTTTGATATTGTTTCTGAGCTATTAACAATCAACCGCTGATAGTCTATTGGTTTATCAATTACCTACTTCCCATTTCCCCTGGGGGGGGTACCATGAGACTTTCCACCTTGGCAAACAGTGTACACATATTTCCGCAACTGGCGTCAAGACGGGACGTGGTTGCATATCCACGACAGGCTAAGAGAGTGGACTTGAATCGATATTGAACGCCAGAAAAGCCCATGTAAAAGGTGATGTTGTTATCATTCCCTTTCCCTCAAACCCGAAAAGCTAGAAGAAATCACCGCTAAAATCATTGCGATTTTACAGCAGTAGCGGAAAAATTCCGCTAATCTTGTCGGGAGCAATAATTTCTGCCAATGCGATCGCGAACATTTTCCACTTCCAGAAATTCCCCGCTAGAAACTGATAATGATTAAGGGTTGAATCCCTGCCAATTTCTAGATATTCCCGGAATTATCCGGTAAAACGTTGGAGAATGAGATAAGTCTACAACGTTTTTTATGGTTCGCTATGTCACACCACGGGAAGCGATGCAAATCCTTCAAGTCTCGGAAAAGACGCTGCGCCTCTGGGATGCAGCAGGACGCATCGCAACAATTAGAACTCCTGCTGGACATCGACCTTATGACATCGATAGCGTTCTCGATCCAAAGTCCATCAGGGTCAGGAGAACACTGCTTTATTGCAGAGTCAGCAGCCACAAGCAACGACTCGACCTTAACCGACAGGCTGACTATCTCCAAAGTCTGTTCCCAGGGGGAGAAGTCGTCAAAGAAATCGGATCGGGACTCAACTGGCGACGTAAAGGCTTACTATCCGTTTTGGGACAAGTACTGTCTGGAAATGTCGAGCAAATTGTGGTCAGCTACAAAGATCGACTCGCCAGATTCGGAGTTGAGCTTATCCAATGGCTGTGCGACCAATTTGATTGCAAACTCGTGGTTCTCAACCGCTCTGACCTATCTCCAGAAGGAGAGATGGTTGAAGATATCCTTGCCGTTGTCCACGTCTTTAGCTGCCGACTCTACGGACTCCGAAAGTATAAAACTCAAATCAAAGAAGATCCGAGTTTACCCGGAAACGTCCGTGAAAGCAGCATGGCGGAAGTGGATCGCGGCTAGTCGATGGTCGTATAACACAGCGATTGCTTATCTGCGAGATTGCTGGATGTCTCAAGCCAAGCGCCCTACAGCGTTTCAGCTACGGAAGATTGTCAATGATCTTGCTGCTGATTGGGTCAAAGGAACGCCTTACAACCCAAGAGGAGCGGCAGTCTTGGACGCTCATGATGCGTTTAAGAAGTGCGAGGACAAACGAGATCCTCGGTTTCGCTCATGCCGTGAGCAGGTTCAAAGCATTAAGTTACAGTCCGACAATTGGACAAACAACACAACCTATCCCCGGCAGCTAGGCAAAGCTCAGATTAATCCATCAGAGCCACTTTGTTCAGAGATGCCCTCTGACTTTTCTGTAGTGCTAGATCGGGGGCGGTGGTTCATTTGCTTTGCAGTCCCAATGCAGATTGAGCCAAGCTCGCTTGACAATGCAATTGCCTTAGATCCGGGCGTGAGAACCTTTCTCACTGGCTTTGACGGGCAATCAGTCACAGAGTTCGCGCCTGCGGGGATTGGTCGAATTGCGGCGTTATGCCAACGGCTAGATCGGCTTCAATCGCAATGGACAACCCTGAAAGGTCGTTCTAATAAGCGTCATCGGTGGCAGTTACGCCAGATTGCGTCATCAATCAGGATTAAGGTTTCAAACCTGATTGATGACGCTCACAACCGGGTTGCGGCATATCTAACGAAGCGGTACAAGCATATCTTTTTGCCGACTTTTGAAACATCTCAAATGATCGTCAAAAAGAAACGTAATATCCGGTCTAAAACCGCTCGGAGTATGTTGTCTTGGAGCCACTACAAATTTAAGCAGACTTTGAAGTTTCACGCGCAAAAGCGCGGTTCTGTCGTGCATGATGTGACCGAAGAATACACTTCTAAGACCTGCTCTAAATGTGGGCATATCCATTCAAAGCTGGGTGGATCTAAAAAATTTGTGTGCCCGGAATGCGGACACACAATCGACAGAGATTGGAACGGCGCAATCAATATTCTGATGAAGTCGTTAAGTGCCTTGACTTCGGTTGAGGCTGGGGAGGATACACCCCAATACACAGTAGATTTTGGCACTAATTGCCAGATTCTACCGGGTTAAATGGTATCTGGGAACTAAAACAAAGCTGTATTCAAGACACCCCACCCCTACCGATTCAGCACTAACAAGGATACTCGTGAGACACAAAGGGAACAGCCACAACTTCCCCTTCTACTTCCCCGACTTGAACCTTCAAACCGACACCACCTGCTTTGCTGCGAATGTAACCCAGTCCAAAGTAACCTTCCGGAGTTTGGGTAACGCTGGTGAGCTTACCGACTTTTTCTTCCCCAATGGTAATGGCGGTTTCTGGTCCAGTAAAATTACTTAGCTTCAATCCCCAGAGGTATGCCTTGACACCCTTATATGTATTTAACCGGGCAATGGTTTCTTGACCGATGTAGCAGCCTTTGTTGAAAGAAACCGTTTGCCATAAACCCACCTCTAGGGGATTGTAATCGTCGGTGAGTTCATAGTCTGGTGCCGGTCGTCCTTGGATAATTCTTAGAGTTTCCCAAGCTTTATCACTCATCGGGACTGCACCCAACTCTAAAAGCTTCTCCCATACCGTCGTCTTGTCAGTGATGGGGAAAACCAGGGTGTATCCGGGGGATGCTAAGCCACTACCCACAGCAATACGTACCCCCTCAGCCGGAGGAATTGAGTATACTTGGTGACTGCCATAAGGTTGTCCGATAAGTTCCCCGGTGGTGATTTGTGCAATGATAGCGTCGCTTCCGGGTCCGATAAGACTCAAGGTGCAGGTGTACTGAGTAATATCTGCTAATTCCACCTTGTCCGCAAAGAAAATGTATTTATCCAGCCATTCCATCAGGAACTCGCGGCGGTTAGGCGAAACCAGCAAAATTACCGCATCATCGCGCACATAAGCGGTCGCAAGGTCAATAGTCCGCGCAGTGGAACTGACAAAGACGGTATCACATCCTTGTCCCGGCTTAAGGCTTTGGAAGTCGTTCGTGCTTTGGTTGTGCAAGAAACGCAAGCGGTCATCACCGGAAACCTTAATGCGTCCCCAGTGGCTGCGGTCATATACAGCCACCCCCTGCAATGCGGCTTGGATAGCTGTGGCGTCGTTGGCGTCAATTGCAGATGTGGACATGGTAGTTTGGGATTTGGGAGGGGTGATTGCAAGAGAATATTAACACACGGATTTTGGCAGGGATACACGGATGATAGATTGATAAAATACCGCTAAAATCATCCGTGACCTCCGGCTACCAAATCCGTTGCTGCCGTTGCCAGAAAGACACAATCAGTGGTAAAGTAAGAGATTGTGTCTTATTGTAACTAACAATGCCCAAACTCAAAACTCGCAAAGCAGCGGCAAAGCGATTCCGGGCTACTGGCACCGGAAAAATCGTCCGCCGCAAAGCTTTCAAAAATCACCTCCTAGAACACAAAACTACCGACAAGAAGCGGAAATTTTCCAAGATGGTACTTGTTGACGAGCGCGACGCTGAAAACGTGCGTTTGATGCTGCCCTATTTGTAAATTGTTAAGGATAATCAGTCATGACACGGGTAAAACGCGGTAATGTAGCTCGCAAACGCCGCAATAAGATTCTCAAGCTAGCTAAGGGTTTTCGCGGTTCTCACTCCACTCTGTTTAGAACTGCTAACCAACAGGTAATGAAGGCTCTACGGAGTGCGTACCGCGATCGCAAGAAACGCAAGCGTGATTTCCGTCGCCTGTGGATTACCCGCATCAACGCTGCTGCACGTCAGCACAACCTCAGCTACAGCCAATTGATGGGTAATCTCAAGAAGGCTAACATTGAACTCAACCGTAAGATGTTAGCCCAAATGGCAGTTCTAGATCCTGCTGGATTCAGCAAAGTTGTGGAACTCGCAGCCAGCCAAGCGAAATAAAGGATGAAGGATAAAGGATGAAGGATAAAGGTAAAAGGATAATTATTTTTCTGCTTGCTTTTGCCTTTCTCCTTTTGCCTTTCTCCTTACCTTCAAATGCTACAGAACTAGCAAAAATTCAGCAGCGTGGTTATTTAAATATTGCCGTTAAAGATAATCTCCGTCCTTTGGCATTTAAAGATGGTAACGGCAATTTACAAGGCTTAGAAATTGATTTGGCACGGCGATTAGCTGAAGATTTGTTGGGTAAAGCCGATGCTGTAAAATTGCAACCCGTAACCAATCGCGATCGCCTGAAAGTAGTCTTAGAACATAAAGTAGACATAGCTATCGCTAGAGTTACAGCCACCGCTTCCCGCGCTCGGTTAGTCAGTTTCAGCGTTCCCTACTATTTCGATGGCGCTGTAGTTCTTACCAAAGACACAGCAATCCAAAAATTAACCGACTTATCACGGCGGAAAATAGCCATCCTCAAAGGTGCTAGTACCATCGCTAGCGTGCGCTATGCGATACCAGAAGCGGAATTAGTCGGGGTTGACTCCTACCAAGAGGGGCGATCGCTCCTAGAAAATAATACCGCATCAGCCTTTGCCGCCGATACCAGCGTCCTTACGGGTTGGGTGCAGGAATACCCCCAATATCGCATCCTAGCAACCAAACTCTCCACCCAACCTCTATCAATAGTCATGCCCAAAGGCTTGCAGTATGATGAACTGCGACGCAATATTAACCAAGCCCTAGCGCGTTATTTATCAGAAGGTTGGTTGCAGGAGCGCTCGAAGAATTGGGGACTCTTGACTGGGGAATAGGGAGAGGGGGGAGCATTACCCATTACCCATCACGCCTGATAATAGAAATAGAAGTCAGTTTTAAATTTCTGTATTTTAAGCCAATGGATAACTCTCTACCTGTTGTTTATCTTTCAGTTTTGGTAGGACTGCTAGGATTTGCAGTTATCAGCGTCTTTCGCCAAATCCTCAAAACCCGGAAGATGGAAGGCAACCTTTCACGGTTAAAAAACAAACTCAGCAAAGAAAAGGGTACAGCACAAGAATATTACGAGTTGGGTAGTATTTATTCAGAAAAAAAACTGTTTGCTCAAGCCATAGCTTTGTTTCAAAAAGGCATTAAAGCTGCAGAAGAAGAGGAAGAAGAAAATATTTTCCTAATTTACAACGCCTTGGGCTTCGCTTACTTTTCCCAAGAGCAGTATGATTTAGCGATGCGCCAGTATAAAGAAGCTCTCAAGTATAATCCCCAGTATGTAGCAGCACTCAATAATCTCGGTCATACCTACGAGAAGAAAAAATTAAACGCCCAAGCGCTGGAAGCTTACGAACAAGCACTGAAGATTGAGCCGAATAATGCTACCGCTAAGCGTCGGGCTGAATCCTTGCGGCGTCGGGTAGTGACGGCATAGGGCATGGGGCATTGGGCATTGGGCATTGGGCATTGGGCATGGAAGAAATTACCCATTACCCATTACCCATTACCCATACTTTGTTTTTCTTTACAAATAACGGTTAATTAATTGAGTAAGATATTAAGATTAATTGCATTTGGACAACATAAATGTTGTTTTAATATCCGCAAAATCCCTATTAAATAGGACGTTTCAGCGATTTTTAAGTTTAGTAACCGGCATTAGTACTTACTGCTGTTGGACAGCAACTTTTGAGAGAATCAGGAACGATTTAATAATTCAAGCAATCATCGTTCAGTTATTTTTATCGCACGGAATCGTTTCATTAAAAGGGAGAACACAAGCATGAAATTGGCTTATTGGATGTATGCTGGTCCCGCTCACATTGGCACGTTGCGGATTGCTAGTTCTTTTAAAAATGTTCATGCCATCATGCACGCTCCACTGGGGGATGACTACTTTAACGTTATGCGCTCCATGCTTGAGCGGGAACGGGATTTTACTCCCGTAACAGCCAGTATTGTTGACCGTCATGTATTAGCTCGCGGTTCCCAAGAAAAGGTAGTAGATAATATTACCCGTAAGGATAAGGAAGAAAGCCCGGATTTAATCGTTCTGACTCCCACCTGCACCTCCAGCATCCTGCAAGAAGACTTAGCTAACTTTGTCGAGCGAGCGCAGTTGGAAGCTAAAGGGGATGTGTTGCTGGCGGATGTTAACCATTATCGCGTCAACGAACTGCAAGCGGGCGATCGCACTCTACAACAAATTGTCCAGTTCTACATTGACAAGGCTCGTAAAAAGGGAAATCTTCCAGAAGGTAAAACGGAAAAGCCCTCTGTTAACATCATCGGTACTTCCACCCTCGGTTTCCACAACCAGCACGACTGCACCGAACTGAAGCGGTTGATGGCTGATTTGGGTATTGAAGTCAACACCGTCATCCCCGAAGGTGCTTCCGTCCACGAGTTGAAAAATATGCCTCGTGCATGGTTCAATCTCTGTCCCTACCGTGAACTCGGTTTGATGACTGCGAAGTATCTAGAAGAGCAATTCGGAATGCCCTACGTGGATATTACCCCAATGGGTGTAGTGGAAACTGCTCGTTGCCTCCGTAAAATTCAGCAGATAGTTAACGCCCAAGGTGCTGATGTAGATTACGAAGAGTTCATCAACGAGCAAACTCTGCATGTATCCCAGGCTGCTTGGTTCTCCCGTTCCATTGACTGTCAGAACCTGACTGGTAAAAAAGCTGTGGTATTTGGTGACAACACCCACGCTGCAGCGATGACTAAGATTCTGGCGCGGGAAATGGGTATTCATGTTGTGTGGGCGGGAACCTATTGCAAGTATGATGCAGACTGGTTTAGAGAGCAGGTGAGCGAATACTGCGACGAAGTGCTGATTTCTGACGATAACGCAGAGATTGGTAACTGGATTGCGCGTGTGGAACCTGCAGCTATCTTCGGTACGCAAATGGAACGGCACATCGGTAAGCGTCTGGATATCCCCTGTGGTGTGATTGCTGCACCTATCCACATCCAGAATTTCCCCATCGGTTACAAGCCATTTATGGGTTACGAAGGTACTAATCAAATCACTGATTTGATTTACAATTCATTTACCCTGGGGATGGAAGACCACCTGCTAGAAATCTTCGGTGGACACGATACAAAAGAGGTGATTACTAAGGAGATGACGGCTGAATCTGACCTAGGTTGGGATAAACAAGCACAAGCTGAGTTGAATAAGATTCCGGGATTTGTGCGCGGTAAGGTGAAGCGAAATACTGAGAAGTTTGCACGGGAGCGGAATATCAATAAGATTACTGTGGAAGTGATGTATGCGGCGAAGGAAGCGGTGGGAGCTTAGGTTGTAATTAAGTAATAATTTCCAATTGCTCGTTCCCAGGTTCTACCTGCTCGTTCCCAGGTTCTACCTGGGAATTTTGCTGATTCCCAGGTTCTGCCTGCTCGTTCCCAGGTTCTACCTGGGAATGCCTACTTAGAGGCTCAGCCTTTGACTATAAAATTATACCAGAAGCTGAGCCTCTGTAATTGCATTCCAAGGCTGGAGCCTTGGAACGAGGAAATTAAGTAATAATTTCCAATTAACTAACAACCTTCCGTTGATATTCAGCGGAAGGCTTTTTATTTCAGTAAAAATACTAATGACAATTTAAGTTATTTCCAGCAAAAATAAATGGAAAAAAGTATCTCAAAATCTGTCATTAACAGGAAAGAAAATTTTCCATAAAAGTGCTGAAATGTCATTAGAAGATATAAAACTGTCTACGCTGCCATCAGTTTATTTATTAGAAAAAGATGCTCTCCCTAACTGTGCAGCTATCTATTTCGTAACTGATAGCAAAGGGCAGGTTATTTATATTGGTAGAACAGTTAACTTAGTTGAGAGATGGAAAGACCATCATAGATTTAAGCAACTAAAAAGGTTGAACCGAAAAGACCGTATTAGTATTAGCTGGATGGCTTGCAGTAAAGATATAAACACACTTTCAAATCTAGAAAATGAGTTTATCCAGTTATATAAACCGCCTCTAAATTGGTCAAAAGTCGTATCGCCAATTAGAAAAATAACTCCTTCTGAGACAGCATTACAGCAGAGCCTTCAGCAGCTAGCCAAGTTCAATGTCATGATATTTGGGTTTGACCCAATCTCCGACGACGAAGAACCACCAACACTATGCTTGGTTTACCCTGTTTATGGTAGGCGCGGTATATCAGGTAGTATACGAAGCACATTAAAAAATATCAACAAAAAAGCTAGCTCCTTAAAATGGAAAGAATACCACACAGACCCTAAGTCTTTCGGGAAATTTGGGTACTGGGAAACTAATTATAACGGCATAAGAATAGACTTAGAACCATTTGAGGGTCTAGTTCACTTTATGCAGGATTCTACTCGTAGAACGGTGGCTGGTGTCGAACTGATGGCTTTTAGCCACGAGCAGTTAGAAATACTGTTAGAAAATGTTCCAGAATTTAAAGAAAATCTTTCAGGGTTATCTGCTATGGAGGATGACCCTATTCCTATAAAGTTGCTTGATAAATCTCACCCTGATGATGGGAAAAATAAAAATGTTGTTGCAGTAGAACCCTGGGAGGAATTAGAACCAATGCCTGAAGGAGAAGCTAGAGTAATGAATCGTCAGTTTTTCTATGTAAACGACGTAGAAATAGAGGTTTGTATTAACACAAATGGAAAGTATTTCGTGAGGCATAATGTTTACTGGTGGATAATGCATGGGCAACCAAATCCTGACCCACATTATCAGTGCGTAATAGAAAATTTAAAGAACGCAGTACATAAATTACCTACTATCAAATGGTCTGGCTATAATCGATTTAGATTTGAAACCATTGTTTTCGATGAGGATGATGTAGAAGTTGAGAGCATACTGCTACCGCTGGGAATGTTTGAGGACTTGATAAGGAATGTAAAGCCATATATTCCGGACAACAAGCTTAGCGAAGAAATTGAAAAGGGTGAATATAAGCCTCAGTCAAATGACCAAGCACATATCAAACTAGGTGCGTGGCTGGTACATAATTCATTATTTTCTCTACTGCCAACCCAAAGTAATAATATGTAGGGTGGATTGAACAAAGTCAGGACTTACGCAACTGTCACAGTTAAAAATAAATTTTTAGTTCGTAGTAAGCACTTCAGTGCTTAAAATAAGCGCTCTTTGCGCTTACTACAAACAAAATGAAAAGTGATATGCCAGTTGCGTAAGTCCTACTGATGACTGATAAAGAAAAGTCATGATTTATCGCCTATTTTAGCAACTAAAACGTAAGGACACAACACTGTTGTGCCCCTACAAAAATTTATATCTCCTTCCCTAAAAAATCGTTACAATTGACTTTCTAAAAGAGATGCGATCGCATTTGTCATAACTATTTTAACCAACTGTATAAAAACAATTAATCCTCTTCATCTTCATCGGGTAAATTTTCCATCTCATCTGCAATCATTGTCTGAAAATCTTCATCACAGTGACTATGTAAATGAACTGCAGCAGCAAGCAGTTCTGCTAAAATTTCAGCTTGTTGTTTAGCCGTCAATCCTGGTAACTGAAGCTGGCTAATTAAGGCTTGAACTTTCTGGCATTCTGTACCCAATTCAGCAATTAACGTACTGAGGGTTGAATTACTAACAGCAAGAGGAGGAGTGCTAATCTGCATATTCATGTTCCTAATCTTTTACGAGCTTGTTTAATTCCCTTCTCAAAAGCGCGGATTTCTTTTTGCCAATGTCTAATCAAACCCTCGTCTGGAAAATCCTTCTCAGATTCTAGCCTAATTTTTTCCTGATGTTCAGCAATCCTTTGAGTTAGAGAACGAATGGCTTTTTTGTGGTTTTTCTTACCCATACAGATATAGGGGACACGTCAAGCTTGAAAGAATTGCTACTTGAGTTTTTGCTGGAGAGTTTAACTCATCGCCTATTTTAGCAACTAAAACTTAAGGGCACAACAGTGTTGTGCCCCTACAAAAATCTAGATTTCATTCCCTAAAAAACCGTTACAATTGACTCTCCAAAAGAGATGCGATCGCTTCTGGTCGAAGTTGTCTATATTCTTTTTTACCATGCTGCACAACCAAGTTAGGAGCTTTAGAACAACGTTTTAAACAACCCGTGCATTTAATAGTTGCTTTGTCTTCTAAACCCCGTTCTTGCAAAACTTTTTCTAATTCAGATAATAACCTTTTACCACCCCGTTTGACACAACCAGACTTTTGACACACCAAGATTTTCGCTTTATTTGGTGTATCGCAAATTTTTTGATTTGGACATACACCTAATTGCATGACTTGATGTGCTGTCAGCTTCAGTTCACTTGTAAAGGGATTGAACTTTCTCACCCCTAAAACTCGAATTAGCTCACCCGGTGTTAAAGTCAAACGCAGAGCAAAACGATGCTCTTTAGCAATTTTAATTTGGAAATCTCCTGCGTCTGTTGTCAAGCGCAAATATTTCACTTTCCCTGGTTTATCCCCAGAAAAACCGAGAAATTGTCCTTCTAGGTTAAATTCTGTTACTATGCAATGTTTATCGCCCATTTTATCCTCACTTGAACATAAAAAATTGCACAAGCAACGGACATAAAGGATATAACGCATAACCTATCCGTTACATCCGTTACATCATCCGTTGCTACAGCCATTGGGTTTTTAAGCTATTCGCTTTGCTTCTACCGTCTGCGGTAACTTTAATGGGTCGGGTAAATTAGGAAATGATAATTCCCAACCATTAGCTAATGTAAAAATCTTCCCTTCAGGTGCTTCTGTTTGTTTAACAACTTCCTCTTCCAAATCTTTCTTAGCGACGTAAACTACTAAATGTCCAGCACAATTATTACGCAGCATTACTTTCATCTTAATTCCTCAACAGATTCTAGTTCTTTTTTGCGACAACCAACAATGAAACCCGAAGTCATAAAATGCACGGCATAGATATAGGAATTTTGCAAAAATGTGCCGATGCTGACGATATATCCGACTTCACCTTTTTTCGCCAAAGTTGCACCAATTTCTTGACCGGGAAAAGTACCATCATTACGAATTAGTTTCGTAGAACGCACTTTTTCACCAATATCAAAAGCCGGTGGTAAGTCTAACTCTAATTCATCGGTTTGCATGGAAATACCCCTTTTCTCTTGCTAAAGTTAACAATTCTTGGGTAGTTAAGCTGCCCTTTTTTTGTACAGAATGCTGTCGCACTGCGTCCAAAACAGATTGGGTTTCTTCGCTGTTCAAGTTGATACCATGCTGCTGTAACAACTCAGATACTAAATGTCTACCAGAATGTTTTCCTACCACTAATCGCCGTTCCCAACCTACTTCTTCCGGTGCAAATGGTTCGTAGGTGACAGGGTTTTGCAATACCCCGTGAGCATGAATTCCCGCCTCATGAGCAAAGGTATTTGCACCCACAATGGCTTTCCAGGGAGGTACGGTACAACCAGAGGCTTCCGACACCAGGCGCGAAAGTTCCAACAAATGACGGGTATCAATGCCGACATCCATACCATATATGCGTTTCAGTGCCATGACGACTTCTTCTAAAGCTGCATTCCCCGCTCGTTCGCCCAAGCCATTGACAGTAGTATTGACTGATACTGCACCTGCTTTTAACCCACTGAGGGCGTTAGCAGTTGCTAAACCAAAATCATTGTGGGTGTGCATTTCCACAGGAATCGTCAAGTTCATCACCAAGCGCTTCACCTTGGAAAAGGTAGTGAAGGGGTCAAGAATCCCTACAGTATCGCAAAAGCGGAACCGCGACGCACCCCATTCTTGAGCATACATTGCTACATCTAAAAGGAAATTGTCATCAGCCCTGGAGGAATCTTCTCCCCCCACAGCCACATACAAACCATTATCGACAGCAAAACTGATACTGTCTTTGAGGTGTTGCAAAGTTACCCGCCACTGTCCTTGAAATTTCGCAGCAATTTGGATACCGGAAACCGGGATGGAAATATGGACACGTCGCAAACCACAGGCGATAGAAGCCTGAATATCTGAGATAACGGCACGATTCCAACCTAAAAGACTAGCACGCAAGCCCAACTCAGAAATAGCTGCGATCGCTCGTGTTTCTTCCTCACCCATTGCAGGTATACCTACTTCTAATTCGTGAACGCCAATAGCATCCAGAAATTTAGCAATTGCAACCTTCTCTTTGATATTAAAAGCAACACCTGCTGCCTGTTCGCCATCACGTAGGGTAGTGTCATTAATAGTGATTGAATTAGTGATTGGATTCATGTAAACAACACCTCTTAAGGTTTATTGGGTGGCTGTGTGATTTCCCCAGTTAGCAAATACGTCATGTAACCATGAGCAAATGTCGAAAAAAGTAATATGCTCAGTCCGACAATTATGGTGGGAAAAATTCTATAATCCTCATATTTTTATCCTTTTTTTGTTTCGCGCCAAGACGCAAAGGCGCAAAGAAGAACGCAAAAAACATATTGATGCTAAAATTCTCCTTTATTGTCATGCTTCTTCTTTTTTAATACTGGGTTTCCATCCAATCAAAAATGCTAGATAATTGCTCTAAAGAAACTAAGCCATACTGCCAGAGAAGCATTGGTAATGGTCCGTTATCCGTCTCCCTATGTCGCAGTACCACAGAAATATCCGATGGAGGAATGGAGAGACTTTCTTGCAGAAAATTGATGAAGTCAGTATCCTTGGAATGCTGTGACATAGAGAGTGATGCTCCTCTTGAATTTCAAATCACTACCCAGAAAGAATTAACAATCTAATCATGAACATTAAATATTCCAGCAGCGTTCTAACCAATCGATTAATTCGGGACGAGATGCCATAAATTGTTGCACAATAGTGCGAACTAGAATCGCATCTCGGCAACTATTTACTTCTACTCGTAAAGAACCATCATCAGGACACCAGCAAGGAACCATTAAATCTTGCAAGCGGTGAAAAATTTGCCAACGTTCCCCTAAAGGAATCTGCACAATTTGACCATCTAACCTATCAGAACTAGAAAACATATGTGATGAGTCCAGAGTCATTAGTTATTAGTCATTAGTTATTAGTCATTAGTTATTAGCTATTGACTGTTCACCATTTGCAATTGTTGTTCTAACTTTTCAATTCGTTCGACTAAAGCACGAATCATGGTTGCTTCTACATCAGGTAATTTGCCATGATCTAACGGACTGAGGCTTTCACAAGACTTACGGCAAATAACCCGACCGGGGACTCCCACGGCGGTACAATCTGTAGGGACAGGACGCAAAACAACGGAAGCTGCACCAATGCGAACGTTATCACCAATTTCAATATTTCCTAACACTTTCGCACCCGCACCGACAATCACGTTTTTGCCTAAAGTGGGATGACGCTTACCAGTTTCTTTCCCCGTACCACCAAGAGTGACACCTTGATAAATTAGCGTGTAGTCTCCCACAATTGCAGTTTCACCAATAACAACACCCATCCCGTGGTCGATAAATACACCCTTACCAATTTCTGCTCCTGGGTGAATTTCAATTCCGGTCAAAAACCGCCCTAAATGTGAAATGAAACGGGGAATGAAACTCACTCCCCGCACGTGCAACCAATGTGCAAGACGATGCAGACAAAGCGCATGGAAACCTGGATAACAAAACAGTACTTCCAACCAGTTACGTGCGGCAGGGTCGCGGTCGAAGATAATGCGAAAATCAGTCACTAAAGGCTCAAAATAAATGCCACCAAGGAGTTTGTTCAGGGGTGTTTCTCGGCTATTTTGAGTGCTGAAAATGTTTAAGGGCTGTAGCATCGGAATTGTTGGGGGAAAAGAGCCAGGTCTTATCCTTTTGCTTATATCAGGTGGCTCTATTCCTCGCCGGGCTACCGTTGCAGATTGGGTTTATTGAATTGATTAAACTTGTACTCACCCTCGAAAAACTATGATTTAACAGTAATTTAAAAATTTTCTTGGGATAGGGGTGCGGGTATTTTTGGGTTACGGGTGCTGGTATTGTTGGGGAGAGGAGTAGGTATTTATGTACTCAATAAAAAAACCTCTAGCCATGAGACTTTCGCGGCTTTTTCTCTGGATTTTTTTGCTAAATTAACCTGTACTCATCTACCTTTCCGAAATAGGTTTGAGTTGGTGAAACAGATTAATTCTGTATATGTAGTTACGGTTTAAATTTTATGCTCTTGCTTCTGAAAAAATCAAGTGATTGATTGGATTTTTTGCATTTATTTCATGTAAATTTTACATATGACTGGAAATATTTTTCAGATTGCTAAGTATTTTATTGTAAATAAATGTCTAAAAAACAACTTATTTTATAGAGTTACAGGACTATGTTCTTTATCAGGAAAAGATTATGAGTTTAAGTAATAAAGTTGCAATAATCACGGGTGCTAGTAGCGGTATTGGTGCTGCAGTTGCTAAAAGTTTAGACGCGGCAGGTATGAAGCTGGTGTTGACAGCCCGTCGAGGTGATAAATTGCAACAGTTAGCATCACAAATGCAACAAGCAATTGTTATTCCTGGCGATATTACCAATTCCGAGCTTCCGCAACAACTGATTGACGAGGCATTAGCCCATTTTGGACGCTGCGATGTAGTATTCAACAACGCCGGTATATTGACCGTTGGCTCGATTGCGGAAATTTCGGTTGAGGGTGTCTGCCAAATGGTGCGAGTAAATGTCGAAGCAGCTTTCAGAATGGCTTATGTTGCCTTAAAGCACTTTCGGAAAGTTAATCGAGGTCATTTGGTGAATACATCCAGTGTCCTTGGCACCAAGGTACGACCTACCGCTGGCGCCTATGCTGGGACTAAATATGCCATCGAAGCCCTTAGTGAAGCGCTACGCATGGAGTTAGCAGGGACAGGAATCAAGGTGAGTTGTATAGAACCGGGGTTAGTGATGACGGAACTCCACCAAGATTGGCAAGTCCACCCGTCTGAGATGATGAATATCTCTCACCCTTTGCAACCTGAAGATGTGGCTCAGTGCGTGCGCTTCCTGCTAGAGCAACCAGCACACATTCAGCTTCCCAAGCTAATGATTTTGCCCGATGACCATGCAATTTAAGCTAGTAGGGTGAGCAATACTTTGCCCACCCTACAATGTAGCGAAACATTTCAACTACTCAACCACAATCACCAACTTCCCTACAGCCCGCTCACTTTCGCTATCAGCATGAGCAGCGGCTAATTCTTGTAAGGGGTAGGTGCGAGCAATTACCGAGCGGATTTTTCCAGCTTCAATCAAGTCTTTGAGGTACAGCAAATCCTGGCTGTTGGGTGACTCCAAGATGAATCTGGCTTTTTTACCAGGAAATATGGCTGTCAAGACACCCTGCACAAAACTGTCGGGACTCGGTAGGGTGGTGATGTAAATACCATTGGGTTTGAGGATATTTTTACAACGCGAGAAGGAACTCTTCGCCACCGCATCCAGCACAATGTCGTACTGCGCTGTGTTTTGAGTGAAGTCTTGTTGGGTGTAGTCAATAACTTTATCAGCACCCAAAGACTTGACAAAATCCAGATTTTTTGTACTGCAAACACCAGTGACTTCCGTATCTAGTGCTTTAGCAATTTGCACTGCAAAAATCCCCACACCACCAGAGGCACCATTAATCAGCACAGATTGTCCTGGTTGCATGTTACCCTGGTCGCGCAGTGCTTGTAGAGCCGTCAACGCTGCTAGGGGTATCGCAGCAGCTTGTTCATAGGACATGTTATGGGGTTTGGGTGCAGCAAACTTTTCTGGAACAGCTGCATACTCCGCGTCAGCTCCTCCTGGTAAACCTAGGCTGCCATAGATTTGGTCTCCCACTTTAAAGCGCGTCACTTGGGAACCAACCTCTAGCACTTCTCCCGCTAAGTCAAACCCCAGAATCATCGGGAATTTGTTACCTGTCATAAATCGCAACATTCCCTTGCGGATTTTCCAATCAATGGGGTTAACGCTAGAGGCATGTACTTTGACGAGTAACTGGTCTGGCTTGATTTTTGGCTGCTCGACCTCTGCATACTCCAGCACGTCGGGAGTGCCATAGCGATTGATGATGACTGCTTTCATAGTGTTTCTTCTACCTACCCTGATTTATGCGGTTGAACTCACAAAGCGCTTGAAGTGGATGAGTTTAGTGTAGCGATGGTAGGTGGGCGGGAAACGTGCCCCTATCCCCTATTATCCTCGTTACCAGTCTCTGGCTGGTAAAACCTGGTGTGAGGCTCTCTCTGCCTCCTGTAAAGATGCGGCGGAGCCTCAGAGAATGTATTCCTAGTCAGAGACTGGGAACAAGTTAACAACTAATTTTACTAATTAATCAAATTAAACTGTTTAACTTGCTACAGAATAATTTTATCAAAGATTAAATAAAGCTAAAAATGATTTTTTCCATTCAAAAAAATGATATTTTAGATACAGAATTGAATTTCGGAAATCGCTGGAGTAGCTATGGGTCATATACTCCAGCTTTTCAAACCCTCAACAGATTGGTAAATAAAGCTAGGATTGCTGTTGAGTACTCATTGAGTACAATTACCAGTACTCAAAAGCAAGCTAAAAAATTCGCTCTGATTCCTGCTCTAGCTAGGTTTAACTTGAGTACAGGAAATACTCTTACCTCTATCCAAAAATACTAACTCCCCAATTCAACAATACTCAGACCCCTATCCCAAAAAACTTTTTTTATAACTAGAAAATGCTTGTACAAAAGAGATTTGAGGTAATGAGTACATCCTTAATAAATCCAATAAATTCTATCCAGGTGCGACACAAAGATGGGATTTAAAGCGGCTGATATAACTTCTATATCGCCAAACACCTAAGCCGAGCGCTAGAGCAAAGTTGATTTTAACTTTTGTTACTTGTGAGCAGGTGGGGTGGGTGGAGCGATGTGATAGCCCCTGACTCTGTGAATCAAAGTCGCGGAACCGTCACCACGAAGTTGACCCAAGAAACTTTCACTAGTCTGGATTCATTAATAATTAGTTAATGTTTGCAAGGGTTTGACAGAATATCATAGATATAACGTCTGCCTACAGACGAACGGGTTAAACCCTCCCCAATGACTAATAACTAATGACGAATGACTAAAAGGGTTTCATAGCTTGCGTAGGCAGGTTACGTGGTTAGTAACGCGACTTTCACTTCTTTAAACGAACCCGCATCTCTCACATCTTCCACAGCGAAAGCCAGTCCCACGACCCCTCCGAAATTCAATGACACCACCGCCTACGGAACTTTTGACTTCCCCTGTTACAACACAAACAGAGACAAGCACTAAAGCCAAATCTGGCGGCTGCGGTTGCAGCAGCAATGCTCCCACTACCGACGGTCTGGATGAAAAAACTATGGCACGGATTGCTAAGCATCCCTGCTATAGCGAAGAAGCCCATCACCATTATGCCAGGATGCACGTTGCCGTTGCACCTGCTTGCAACATTCAATGCAACTATTGCAATCGCAAGTACGATTGTGCCAATGAAAGTAGACCGGGTGTAGTTAGCGAATTGCTAACTCCTGAAGAAGCAGCACACAAAGTGTTGGTGATTGCAGGTAAAATTCCCCAAATGACAGTATTGGGAATTGCTGGACCTGGTGATCCATTGGCGAACCCAGAAAAGACATTCCGCACCTTTGAGTTGATTGCAGACAAAGCACCGGATATCAAACTTTGTCTGTCAACTAACGGTTTAATGCTCACCGAACATGTCGATCGCATTAAACAACTGAATGTAGATCACGTCACCATAACTATTAATATGGTGGACCCGGAAATCGGGGCAAAGATTTACCCCTGGGTTCACTACAAGCGCAAACGTTACAGAGGTATTGAGGGAGTAAAAATCCTCCACGAGAAGCAGATGGAAGGCTTACAAGCTTTGCAAGAAGCCGATATCCTCTGTAAAGTGAACTCAGTCATGATACCGGGTATCAATGACGAACAACTGGTCGAAGTTAATAAAGAGATTCGCAAGCGGGGTGCATTCTTGCACAATATTATGCCGCTCATCTCTGCACCAGAACACGGTACCCATTTCGGTCTGACAGGACAACGCGGACCCAAACCCAAAGAACTCAAAGTACTGCAAGACAAATGCGCTGGTAACATGAAGATGATGCGCCATTGCCGTCAGTGCCGTGCCGATGCAGTCGGGTTGTTGGGTGAAGACCGTTCTCAGGAATTTACCAAAGAAAAATTCCTGGAAATGGCACCAGAATACGACTTTGAGACCCGCCAAGAAGTTCACGCGGGAATTGAGAAATTCAAAACAGAACTACAAGCAGCTAAGGAAAAGGTAAAAGGTAACAAGAAAGTAGCCGACAGTCCTAAGATATTAGTTGCAGTTGCAACCAAGGGTGGCGGTTTGGTCAATCAACACTTCGGTCATGCTAGAGAATTCATGATTTACGAAGTCGATGCTAATGATGCCAAATTCGTCGGTCATCGTAAGGTTGAGAACTACTGTCAAGGCGGATTTGGCGAAGAAGATTCCCTAGATGGTATTCTCCAGATGGTTTCTGATTGTAAAGCAGTTTTGGTATCCAAAATCGGTCACTGTCCCCAAGAGAAACTGCAACAAGCAGGATTAGAAGTTGTTGAAGCTTATGACGTGATTGAAAAAGTTGCTCGCGAATATTACGAGCAATATGTCCAGAAATTAGGGAATAGGGAATAGGAAATAGGGAATCGGGAATCGGGAATAGGAAATAAATTATCACCAATCCAAAATCCAAAATCTTCAGTCCCCAATCCAAAATCCACGCATCCAAAATCCAAAATTCCCAAACCACCAAGGAGTATAGTCATGGCTTACAAGATTACCAGTCAATGTATATCCTGTGACCGCTGTCTGTCTGCTTGTCCAACGGATGCCATTAAAACACTGAACGGAAGCCTCTGGATTGACCCCCAATTGTGTAATAACTGCACTAATACTGCCTATAGCGTTCCTCAGTGTGCAGCAGCTTGTCCCACCGCTAACGGTTGCATTCCTGCTCCGAAAGATTACTGGGAATGGTGGTTTGCTAGCTATAGCCGCACAGTCAATAAGCTCAAAGGCAAGCAAGATTACTGGGAACGTTGGTTTAATTTATATTCCGAACAGTTTTCTCCAAATTTATCGCCGCGTGAGCGTCCAGTCCTGGGAGTTTAAGCAACAATGAGTGTAATATACCTAGACAATAACGCCACCACCAAGGTAGATCCAGAAGTTGTAGAGGCAATGGTGCCCTACCTGAGCGAATATTACGGCAACCCTTCCAGTATGCACACCTTTGGTGGACAAGTAGGGAAGGCGGTTAAGCAAGCTAGAGAACAAGTTGCAGCACTCCTGGGTGCGAATGAATCAGAGATTATCTTCACCAGTTGCGGTACAGAAGGAAATAACGCTGCCATTCGCGCCGCTCTGTTAGCGCAGCCAGATAAGAAGCATATTGTTACTACGCAAGTAGAACACCCAGCAGTACTGAATGTCTGCAAACAATTAGAAACCCAAGGTTACACCGTTACCTATCTTTCTGTTAACCGTAAGGGACAGTTGGATCTGGATGAGTTAGAAGCCTCCCTCACAGGTAACACCGCCCTTGTCACCACAATGTATGCCAATAATGAAACAGGGACAGTGTTCCCCATCGAGCAGATTGGCTTACGAGTTAAAGAATCAGGCGCCCTGTTCCACGTTGATGCGGTGCAAGCAGTCGGGAAAATTCCCCTGAATATGAAAACTAGCACCGTAGATATGCTGACACTATCTGGACACAAATTACACGCTCCCAAAGGCATAGGTGCATTGTACGTCCGGCGTGGTGTGAGGTTCCGTCCCCTGCTAGTGGGTGGACATCAAGAACGGGGAAGACGTGCAGGAACAGAGAACGTAGCAGGAATCATTGCTTTAGGAAAAGCAGCAGAATTGGAACTGCAGCATTTAGAGGAAGCAACCAAGCGCGAGAAAAAAATGCGCGATCGCTTAGAAAAAACCCTGCTATCCACTATTCCTGATTGCGAAGTCAACGGCGATCCAAAAAGCAGATTACCCAACACCACGAACATTGGCTTTAAATATATTGAAGGTGAAGCCATCCTGTTGCTCATGAACCAACACGGCATTTGTGCCTCCTCCGGTTCAGCTTGTACTTCCGGTTCCCTGGAACCATCCCACGTTCTGAGAGCAATGGGTTTACCCTACACCACCTTACACGGTTCCATCCGTTTCAGTCTTTCTCGCTACACTACAGACGCCGAAATCGATACCGTCTTGGAAGTAATGCCCACCATTGTAGAGCGTCTGCGTGCCCTCTCCCCCTTCAACAACGACCAAGCCGATTGGTTGCAAAACCAACAACAGGCTATAGCGCATCGATAGGGACTGGGGACTAGGAAATAATTTTACCCATTACCTATTACCCATTACCTATTACCCATTACCCATTACTCAGGACTCAGCACTGTCATGTGGGACTACACAGATAAGGTACTAGAACTCTTCTACAATCCCAAGAATCAAGGTGCAATTGAAAACCTTTGCGAACCAGATATTGCGGTAGTTACTGGTGATGTAGGTAGCATTTCTTGCGGTGATGCCCTGAGACTGCACCTAAAAATCGCCATACCAACAGACACAATTTTAGATGCTCGCTTTCAAACCTTTGGTTGCACCAGTGCGATCGCTTCATCTTCCGCCTTGACGGAAATGATTAAAGGTTTAACATTAGACCAAGCCCTAAAAGTCACCAACAAAGAGATTGCACAATACCTCGGTGGCTTACCAGAAGCCAAGATGCACTGCTCTGTGATGGGACAAGAAGCACTAGAAGCAGCAATTTTCAACTACCGAGGTATTGAAGTTGAGCATCACGATGATGATGACGAAGGTGCATTAGTTTGTAGCTGCTTTGGGATTACTGAGTCCAAGATTCGCCGAGTCGTTCTGGAAAACGGCTTAACTACCGCCGAACAAGTAACAAATTACGTCAAAGCCGGTGGTGGTTGCGGTTCCTGTCTGGCGAACATCGATGACATCATTGCAGATGTGCAAAGAGAAGCCAGCGCTCCCGTTGCCGCTTCCCTGAAGAAAGCAGGGGTTAAGATTGCTACCGACGATATTGCAGTCAAACCGCAAAAACCCCTGACCCCAGTGCAAAAAATTGCACTCATTCAAAAAGTTCTGGATGAAGAAGTCAGACCCGTATTAATCGCCGATGGTGGAGACGTAGAACTCTACGATGTAGAAGGCGATACGGTGAAAGTAGTATTGCAAGGTGCCTGCGGTTCTTGTCCATCCAGCACCGCCACCTTGAAGATAGCCATCGAATCGAGACTACAAGAACGCATCAGTCCCAACATTGTAGTCCAAGAAGTTTAACTGATTAAGTCATTCGTCGGGCTAATTGCAGATATGCCCGGTGGACGTTCAAACCAGGAAAGAGCATTAAGACTTACCCAAACTCTTCTTCCTCTGCGTCCTTGGCGGTTAAATTTCGCGCAAAGACGCGAAGAACGCAAAGATAAACGACCACATGACTACTGACACGAAAGAATTATGAAGCGTGCTATGAACCAAGTCTTGACAGTGTTTCCCGTAGAGCGATCGCCACCATAAGCGCGACGTTCTACACCCAAAGGCAGGTTATCAGAGATACATCGCTTACTGTGCGTTCGCCACCCTAACCCGCCAGATTTTGCCCCCACGAAGCGGACGCACATTCCCCAAAACTTTCTTAATCCCTACAACCAAGAATTAAATTCAGGAGAATTCCCATGAGCGAAATGAGACAGATTGCTTTCTACGGTAAAGGCGGTATCGGTAAGTCCACCACTTCGCAAAACACCATTGCAGGTTTGGCAGAATTGGGCGAACGCATCATGATTGTAGGTTGCGACCCCAAAGCTGACTCCACCCGTTTGATGCTGCACAGCAAAGCCCAAACCACCATTCTGCACTTGGCTGCTGAAAGAGGCGCTGTAGAAGACCTGGAACTCGAAGAAGTGCTGCTCACCGGATACAAAGATGTAAAATGCGTTGAATCTGGTGGTCCTGAACCTGGTGTAGGTTGCGCCGGTCGTGGTATCATCACCGCCATTAACTTCTTAGAAGAAAATGGTGCTTACGAAGACCTAGACTTTGTATCTTACGACGTATTGGGTGACGTTGTTTGCGGTGGTTTCGCAATGCCCATCCGTGAAGGTAAAGCCCAAGAAATCTACATCGTCACCTCTGGTGAAATGATGGCAATGTACGCTGCTAACAACATTGCACGAGGCATTCTCAAGTACGCTCACTCCGGTGGTGTACGCTTAGGTGGTTTGATTTGTAACAGCCGTAAAGTTGACCGGGAAATCGAATTAATCGAAACCCTGGCTGCTCGGTTGAACACTCAAATGATTCACTTCGTACCTCGCGACAACGTTGTGCAACACGCAGAACTGCGCCGGATGACCGTAATTGAATACGCACCCAACTGCAACCAGGCAAACGAATACCGCGCTCTCGCCAAGAAGATCAAAGAAAACACCAAGCTCACCATCCCCACACCCATCTCTATGGACGAACTGGAAGAGCTACTCGTAGAATTCGGTATCCTCGGCGACGACAAAGAATTCGAGCATCTGGTTGGTAAGACCGAAGCTCAAGTCGCAGCCGTGTAGTAGGAACTAGGGACTGGGGACTAGGGAAAAATCCATACACCCAATATCCATTACCCAATTCCCAATCCCCAATCCCATCCATCATCCGTGTATCCGTGATAGCAGTGTGTGCCCCCATTCCCCGCATCCAAGAGTAAGAGAGGCAGATATGACACCAACCGAGATTGACACAGTAGAGCAAACAACCACCCCGGTAGACCCAAAAGCATTAATTAAAGAAGTCCTAGAAGCATATCCCGAAAAAGGTGCTAAAAAACGGGAAAAGCACCTGAATGTTTACCAAGAAGGCAAAGCTGATTGCGGCGTTAAGTCTAACATCAAGTCTGTTCCCGGTTCCATGACCACCCGTGGCTGTGCATATGCAGGTTCTAAGGGTGTGGTTTGGGGACCAATCAAAGACATGATCCACATCAGCCACGGTCCAGTGGGTTGCGGTTATTACTCCTGGTCTGGTCGCCGTAACTACTACATTGGTACCACAGGTATTGACACCTTTGGTACGATGCAATTCACCTCCGACTTCCAAGAACGGGATATCGTTTTCGGTGGTGACAAAAAACTTGCCAAGCTGATTAATGAATTAGAAGAACTGTTCCCCCTCAACCGTGGTATTTCCATTCAGTCTGAATGTCCCATCGGGTTAATTGGGGATGACATTGAAGCTGTTGCCAAAAAGGCAGCTAGGGAGATTGGTAAGACGGTAGTACCTGTACGTTGCGAAGGTTTCCGGGGTGTATCTCAGTCCTTGGGACACCACATTGCTAACGACGCTGTACGGGACTGGGTATTCCCCCAAGCAGACAAGAAGAAGAAAGAATTAGGCATTGAAGGCACCCCCTACGACGTTGCTATTATTGGAGATTACAACATCGGTGGTGACGCTTGGTCTAGCCGGATTTTATTAGAAGAAATCGGCTTGCGCGTCGTAGCACAATGGTCAGGGGACGGTACACTTCATGAAATGATGATGACCCCGACTGTGAAGCTGAATCTAGTTCACTGCTACCGTTCCATGAACTATATCAGCCGTCACATGGAAGAAGCTTATGGTATTCCCTGGTTAGAATACAACTTCTTTGGTCCGAGCAAGATTGCTGAATCTCTGCGGACAATTGCTGCTCGCTTTGATGAGAAAATTCAAGAAAACGCCGAGAAAGTAATTGCCAAGTATCAAGCACAAACTGATGCCGTAATTGAGAAATTCCGCCCCCGCTTAGAAGGTAAAACTGTAGCGCTAATGGTTGGTGGTTTGCGTCCCCGGCACGTTGTACCAGCATTCTATGACCTGGGGATGAAACTAATTGGTACAGGTTACGAATTCGGTCACGGTGACGACTACAAACGTACCACCCACTACATTGAAAACGGCACCTTAATTTACGACGACGTTTCTGCTTACGAATTTGAAGAGTTCGTCAAACAACTGAAGCCCGACCTAATCGCCTCCGGTATTAAAGAGAAGTACGTCTTCCAGAAGATGGCTCTACCCTTCCGCCAGATGCACTCCTGGGATTATTCCGGTCCATACCACGGCTACGACGGCTTCGCTATCTTCGCTAGAGATATGGACTTAGCACTGAACAGCCCCACCTGGAGCTTAATCGGCGCACCTTGGAAGAAATAGGCAACGGATGCGGCAACGGATGTAACGGATAGGTTATCTGTTAGTCCTATAAATCAATCATCCGCTACATCGGCTAGAAAATCCGTTGCCACCGTTGCCACCGTTGCCGCATCCGCTACATCCGCTACTTAACCCGTTGCCACCATTACCGGAGAAACAGAAATGGCTCAGAATAACATTGACAACATTAAAGACCACGCTGAACTATTCCACCAACCAGAGTATCAAGAGTTATTTGAAGCGAAAAAGCAGTTTGAAGGTGGACACAGCCCAGAAGAAATTAACCGCATTGCAGACTGGACAAAAACCTGGGAATACCGCGAAAAGAATTTCTCCCGTCAAGCTCTCACCGTTAACCCTGCTAAAGCTTGTCAACCTTTAGGTGCTATTCTGGCGGCTGTGGGTTTTGAAGGCACCCTGCCCTTTGTTCACGGTTCTCAAGGTTGCGTTGCTTATTTCCGCAGCCACTTCACCCGCCACTTCAAAGAACCGTTCTCTGCAGTTTCTTCCTCTATGACTGAGGATGCAGCGGTATTTGGTGGTTTGAATAATATGATTGATGGGCTGGCAAATTCCTACAGCCTCTACAAACCCAAAATGATTGCCATGTGTACTACTTGCATGGCTGAGGTAATTGGGGATGACTTGCAAGCATTCATCAAGACTTCCAAAGAAAAGGGTTCGATTCCTGAAGATTTCCCCGTACCCTACGCACACACTCCCAGCTTTGTTGGTTCCCACATCACTGGTTACGACAACATGATGAAGGGGATTCTGTCTAACCTGACAGCTGGTAAGAAGAAAGAAACCACCAACGGCAAGATTAACTTTATCCCCGGTTTTGAAACCTATATCGGCAACCTGCGGGAAGTTAAGCGCTTGGCATCCCTGATGGGAATTGACTATACCCTGTTGGCGGATAACTCTGATTATCTCGATTCCCCCAACGATGGCGAATACCGGATGTACCAAGGCGGTACAACTCTGGAAGATGCGGCAGATTCGATTAATGCTGAAGCTACTATAGCGCTACAGGCTTATTCTACTACCAAGACCCGCGAGTACATCAACAAGGAGTGGAACCAAGCTACTTACGTTGCACGTCCTTGGGGTATTCGCGGTACAGATGAGTTCTTAATGAAACTCAGCGAATTGACTGGCAAGCCAATTCCCAAGGAACTGGAAAACGAACGTGGACGGGCAGTTGATGCCATGACTGACTCCCAATCATGGCTGCACGGCAAGCGTATCGCTCTATACGGAGACCCCGATTTAGTATACGGTTTGGTGAGCTTCCTGTTAGAAATGGGCACTGAACCAGTACATATCGTTGTTACCAACAGCAACCCCGAATTTGAGGCTGAGTTGCAAGCACTGCTTGATTCTAGCGTCTGCGGTAAGAGTGCTACAATTTGGGGAGGTAAAGACCTATGGCACATGCGATCGCTTCTATTCACTGAACCCGTAGATTTATTGATTGGTAATTCCTACGGTAAGTATCTCTGGCGTGATACTCATACCCCAATGGTACGCATTGGTTATCCAATTTTCGACCGTCATCACCTCCATCGCTACGCAACCATTGGTTACGAAGGTGCAATTAATTTGCTCAACTGGATTGTTAATACCCTTCTCGATGAGTTGGATCGCAATACTATCGTTCCTGCGAAGACTGATATTTCCTACGACTTGATTCGGTAGTAATTCTTCGTTTCTTCGTTTCTTCGTGGTTAATTTTTTTAACGAACCACGAAGAAGCGAAGTACACGAAGGGAGGGATAAGAATAGAGAACAAAGTTGAAGGAAGGTTTAGGTTATGAGGTATATATGATGGGTTCTGCTACTCATTCTCACCATAATTATCTGCCGCCCGATAAGAGAGAATCTGGTTTTTTTGATATCTTGTATCCTTTGCGGCAATTTGTGAATGGATTTCAGGTTAAAAATAGGAAATTAGCCCATCTATTTTGTCAGTTAATTCCTTGCTGTTGCCCGTTTGAGAGAGATATTAATCTATTTGGTCGCACTGTTCATATTCCTGCCCTTTGTAAACTGAATCCCCTCTATGACGAGTTTGTCGGATTACGTTTGCGCTCTCTATCTTTCCTCGCTGATGTGTGTGGAGAGGATGTAACAAAATATATCTGTGATTAGGGAATAGGGTTGGGTGAAAGAACTATTACCCATTACCTAATGACTAAGGACTAAGGACTAAGGACTAAGGACTAAAGACTAAGGACTAAGGACTAAAACAATGAAAATCACCCAAGGCAAAATTAACGAGCTTTTGAGTGAACCAGGTTGCGAACATAACCACAAGAAAGACCAAAAGGGTAAAAATAAGTCCTGTACCCAACAAGCGCAGCCGGGAGCGGCTCAGGGAGGTTGTGCGTTTGATGGTGCAAGTATTGCTTTAGTACCCATTACTGATGTTGCTCATTTAGTCCACGGTCCGATCGCTTGCTCTGGTAATTCTTGGGGTAGTCGTGGTAGTCAGTCTTCTGGTTCCCACCTATACAAGATGGGTTTTACCACCGATTTGAGTGAGAATGATGTGATTTTCGGTGGTGAAAAACGTCTGTTTCGCTCGATTGTGGAAGTTGCAGAGCGCTACAATCCGGCTGCAGTATTTGTCTATTCTACTTGCGTAACGGCGCTGATTGGGGATGACATGGATGCTGTGTGTCAATCGGCACAGCAGAAAGTCGGGATTCCCGTGGTCTCCGTAAATTCCCCTGGGTTTATTGGTAGCAAAAATCTCGGTAATCGCGTCGGTGGCGAATCTTTGCTGGAATATGTAGTAGGTACAGCAGAGCCGGAATATACCACGCCCTACGACATTAACCTCATCGGTGAATACAACATCGCCGGGGAAATGTGGAATGTGCTGCCCTTGTTTGAGAAGTTAGGGATTCGCGTTCTCGCTAAAATTACGGGGGATGCTAAGTATAAAGAAATATGCTATGCCCACCGTGCCAAGCTGAATGTGATGATTTGCTCGAAGGCGCTGATTAACATGGCGCGGAAGATGGAGGAGCGTTACGGCATCCCTTATATCGAAGAGTCTTTCTACGGTATAGATGACATCAACCGCTGTTTGCGGAACATTGCGGCGAAGCTAGGGGACGCTGATTTACAGGAACGGGTAGAGAAATTAATTGCCGCAGAGACTGCTAAGCTGGATGTCGCTCTCGCTCCTTATCGCGATCGCCTCAAAGGTAAGCGCGTCGTGCTTTATACCGGCGGTGTGAAGAGTTGGTCAATTATCTCAGCGGCGAAGGACTTGGGTATTGAAGTTGTCGCCACGAGTACCAAGAAAAGCACTGAGGAAGATAAGGCAAGGATTAAAGAGTTACTAGGTAAAGACGGGATGATGCTGGAAAAAGGCAGTCCCCAAGAATTACTGCGAGTGATTAGTCAAACGAAAGCCGATATGTTAATTGCCGGTGGTCGCAACCAATACACAGCACTGAAAGCCAAAATACCCTTCCTCGACATCAACCAAGAACGCCATCATCCCTATGCCGGTTATGAAGGCATGGTAGAAATGGCGCGAGAACTGGAGGAAGCACTGTACAGCCCAGTGTGGCAGCAAGTACGGAAACCTGCACCGTGGGACGAGTGAAGAAAGAAGGCAGCTAGTAGGTTGGGTTAAGCGCAGCGCAACCCAACAAAACCAGGAAAAATGTTGGGTTTCGTTCCTCAACCCAACCTACCAATCCCCTACCAATCCCCATTCCCCAATCTCTGAGGTGCTGTAATGGCTGTTGTATCTGCTTCTAAAAAATCGGTGGCGGTGAATCCCCTGAAGCAAAGTCAACCTTTGGGTGCTGCTTTTGCTTTCCTGGGATTAAAGGGTATGATGCCTTTGTTCCACGGTTCTCAAGGTTGCACTGCTTTTGCCAAGGTGATGTTAGTGCGGCATTTCCGGGAAGCAATTCCTATGTCTACCACGGCGATGACGGAAGTCACGACGATTTTGGGTGGGGAGGATAATGTCGAAACAGCTATCTTGACGCTGGTGGAGAAGGCTAAACCGGAAATTATCGGGTTGCTGACAACTGGGTTGACGGAAACTCGCGGTGATGACATGGAAGGTATCCTCAGAAGCATTCGCAAGCGTCACCGGGAGTTGGATGATTTACCAATTGTCTTTGTTTCCACTCCGGACTATAAGGGTGCGTTGCAAGATGGATTTGCAGCAGCGACCGAAAGCATCATGCGGGAGCTACCCCAACCAGGGGAAGTCCGTCCCAACCAAATCACAATATTAGTTAGTTCTGCATTCACGCCAGGGGATGTTCAGGAGATTAAAGAGATAGTCACCGCTTTTGGAATGACCCCTGTAGTAGTCCCTGACCTTTCCGCTTCACTTGATGGTCATTTAGAGGACTCCTTCAGTCCAACGACAAGCGGTGGCACCACCCTGGCTCAATTGCGAGAGATTGGATCTTCTGTATATACTCTAGCGCTAGGGGAAAGTATGCGCGGTGCGGCGGAAATTCTCGAAAAACGCCTGAATACCCCCTATGAAGTCTTTCCCCAGCTAACAGGGCTGGATGCAGTCGATGAGTTCTTGCAAGCACTGGCGACGATTAGCGGTACTAGCGTGCCGGAAAAATACCGCCGTCAACGCCGCCAGTTGCAAGATGCCATGTTGGATACTCACTTCTATTTAGGTAGGAAGCGCGTATCCCTGGCATTAGAACCAGACTTGTTATCCGCAATAGTCTGGTTCTTGAAATCGATGGGGGCAGAAATTCATGCAGCAGTGACAACCACACGTTCACCCCTGCTAGAAAAACTCCCCCTGGAAACAGTAACTATTGGTGACTTGGAAGACTTTGAGAAATTGGCGGTAGGTTCTGATTTATTAATTACCAACTCTCATGGGAATGCGATCGCACGTCGTTTAGACATTCCACTCTATCGTCAAGGGTTTCCCATTTTCGACCGTTTAGGTAATGGATTTTTCACCAAAGTCGGCTACCGAGGCACCATTCAATTGTTATTTGATATTGGCAACCTCTTAATGGAGGAAGAAGCGAAAGGAAAACATTAAAAAGTGCTGAGTAGGGGCAAGGCATTGCCTTGCCCCTACTGAGTCCTGAATTTCTGGCTTGGCGCTCTTGGCATCTTGGCGGTTCAAAACTTTAGCAGAGGAGGAAAATATGAAAATCGCCTTCACTACTAGCGACAGAGTTCATATTAATGCTCACTTTGGGTGGGCGAAGAAGATTGATGTTTATGATGTATCAACGGAGGGGTATCAATTCTTAGAAACTCTAACCTTTGATGGTGAGTTAAAAGAAGATGGTAACGAAGATAAGTTGTTACCAAAAATCGAAGCTCTAGCTGACTGTACAATTGTGTATGTTTCAGCAATTGGTGGTAGCGCCGCCGCTAGATTAATCAAAAAGCAAATCACCCCTGTTAAGGCTCGTTCTGAAGAGGAAGAGATTGGTGAGGTGCTAAGTAAATTGGTGCAAACGCTAAAGGGAAATCCCCCACCTTGGCTGCGTAAAGCCCTGCAACAAAAATCGAAAAACTTTGCTGAATTTGAGGAAGAAGTAAGCGTATGACAACAACTAATACTGTAGCTGAAGCTACTAATCCAGAAGTTTTAAATTCACCTTTTCTTAAGGCATTAATCCAACAAATTCGGGGACAAGATAGTCATGGAGTTTTCCGGAATTGGTCAGATGAATTAGTTCTAAAACCGTTTGTCGTCAGCAAAGAAAGGAAGCGCAAAATCTCTGTAGACGGAGAAGTAGATCCAGTAACCAAAGGACGGGTAATGGCTTTTTACCGCGCTATAGCTGCCCGTGTGGAAGCAGAAACAGGGTTGCTTTCCCAAGTGGTAATTGATTTGAGCCATGAGGGTTTTGGCTGGGCTTTGGTATTTTCTGGAAAGTTGTTACTGGTTTCTAGAACTTTGCGGGATGCTCAACGTTTTGGTTTTGATTCTTTTGAGAAATTAGCAGATGAGGGCGAGAAGTTAGTCCAGAAGGCGATTGACTTGGCTCAGCGTTTTCCGGAGGTAGGAAGAGCGTAATAATTTGGGATTTGGGATTGGTTTTGTTTCGCGCAAAGACGCAAAGGCGCGAAGAAGAACGCCAAGATATTTTTACTAGCTTAATCCCAAATCTAAAATCCCAAATCCCAAATCCAAAAGGGAGGTGAATATGGTACAAGCTGGAGATATAGCGTTAAGTATTGATGAGCTAAAGACTAAGATTAGAAAGCTCAATTCCCGTGCGGGGCAAATGAAGATGGACTTGCACGATTTAGCTGAGGGATTGCCGACTAATTATGAACAATTGACGGCTGTGGCTGCCGAGACTTATGAGATTTTTCGTTTGTTAGATGAACTAAAAAAACAGTTGAAGACATTGGAGAAAGCTAAATGACTTGGGATGTAGCACAATTCAACAAATTGGTGGATGCTGAAGAGTATTTCGAGTTTTTCCAACTGCCTTATGACCAAAAGTTTGTGAATGTTAATCGGCTGCACATTTTGAAGAAGTTCTCCAAGTTTATGGGGGATGTAGATGAGCAGTATCCGGAGTTGAGTAATGAGGAAAAATTAAATAAATATCGCGAAGCTTTGGAACAAGCTTATCAGGTATTCACAGAATCAACACCGTTAGAACAAAAGCTGTTTAAAGTGTTTAATGAACAGCCAAAAAATATCGTGATGTTGAGAGATTTGAGTTCATCAGTCTAGAAGGGATTAGGGACTGGGGATTAGGGAGAAGGAAGAAATTAATTTTCCAATCCAAAATCCACGCATCCAAAATCTAAAATGGTATAAGGGGGGATTAAAGTGATAAACCTGACAGCCACAGAGTTAGAACGCTACCGTCGTCAGATGATGTTGCCGAATTTTGGGGAGGAGGCGCAAGTTAAACTCAAATCTGCAACTATATTAGTATCTGGTGTGGGAGGTTTGGGAGGAACGGCGGCGCTTTACCTAGCGGTGGCTGGGGTTGGACGACTTATACTGGTTCGTGGTGGTGAGTTGCGTCTGGATGACATGAATCGTCAGGTTCTCATGACTGATGATTGGGTGGGTAAGCCGAGGGTAGATAAAGCTAAAGAAACTCTGGCGAACATTAACCCTGATGTCGAAATTGCGGCAATTTGCGAGTATGTCACCCCGGAAAATGTCGATGCGTTAGTGCAACAGGCTGATATAGCGTTAAGTTGCGCTCATAATTTTACAGAGCGTGACTTGCTCAATCATGCTTGCGTGCGCTGGGGTAAGCCGATGGTGGAAGCAGCGATGGATGGGATGGATGCTTACCTGACAACAATTATCCCCGGTGAGACTCCCTGTTTATCTTGTCTGTTTCCCGAAAAACCAGAATGGGATAGGCGCGGTTTTTCTGTGCTGGGTGCGGTGTCGGGAACATTGGCTTGTTTGACAGCACTGGAAGCTGTAAAGCTGATTACCGGGTTTAGTCAGCCCCTGTCATCGCAACTGTTGACGATGGATTTAAATCGGATGGAGTTTGCGAAACGCCGTACATGGCGCGATCCTGATTGTCCAGTCTGCGGTGGTTTTGCGGCTGCTTGGAAGTATGCACAGTCAAAATCCGTTTCCCTGGTTGGTGATTGCAGAAGGTGACGATTGTGTTTGTTTCGTTGATTTACCTTGCGATCGCTATCCTTGCGGTGTGTATCTGGGGAACCCTCAAAAATGAAATCATGCGCGTGTTAGTTGCAGGAGGGGGTCTAATATCAGTGTTTTTTGGTCTAGTTTATGCTCCTGTAACTATCAAATTGCTGATTGTGTTTGCTTTACTTTCCTCTCATCAACACGCTAGAAGTTTGAAGAATCACGACTATTAATTTAGTCATTAGTAATTAGTCATTGGTCACTAGTGAATACAGGATGGGTGGAGAAATTCTGCCCCTACAAAATTATAACTTTGTAAGGAGATTCTATGGCTGTTCGTTTGACAGAAAAAGCAGAATTGCGCCTACGTGCTTTTCTATTAGGTTCCTCACCTGATTTAGATGCATCTACCAAAGGTATTCGCTTTTTTGTAAGTGATGGTGGTTGCAGTGGCTATCAGTATGGCATGGATATTGTAGGCGCACCAAAACAGGGTGATTTAGTAGAACAACAAGGGAGAGTAAGGATTTACATTGATTCTAAAAGTGCGCCGTTATTAAATGGCGTTGTGGTTGATTATCTAGAAGGATTAATGGAAAGCGGGTTTAAGTTTAGCAACCCAAATGCAACGGATAGTTGTGGTTGCGGACAGTCTTTCCAAGCAGGAGATTGCACCCCTGCAGGAGTACCTTGCAGTTAACAGTATGGGTGGGGTTTCCCCACTCCTCCTACGGACTCAGGACTAAATAATTTATTGGGAGAACATAGCCATGTCTACTACTTATCAAGTAAGGTTGCTCAACAAGAAGCGCAACATCGATTCTACGCTAGAAGTTGACGAAGATACTACCATTTTTGATGCAGCAGAAGCAGCCGATTTGGATTTACCTTCTTCTTGTCACTCAGGTTCTTGTTCTAGCTGTGTGGGTAAACTAGTGGAAGGGGAAGTGGATCAATCTGAGCAAGTATTTCTCGATGATGAGCAAATGGCAAAGGGATTTGTCTTACTTTGTGTTTCCTATCCTCGTTCTGATTGTACGATTCGCACTCATCAGGAAGCATATTTGGTCTAATTTTACAGTTTAATTTTGGGTTTTGGATTAACCACAGAGGTACAGAGAACACAGAAAATTGAGAGCATTTAGATAAGTATTTCCACAATAGTCAGCAACAGCACAATCCAAAATCCAAAATCCAAAATTTTATTGGTGGGTAATGCCCACCATATTTTAGCAAGTCAAGTGAGAAAATTTCGCAGTTCTTGAATCTGGGAGGGCTTATGAGTTGCGATAGCTGCCACCAGAGTTGCCATACTCGCACATTAAAATCTCGATGGAATTGGTTAAATATTTTCCAAAAAAATCGAGTTATCTCTACTTCCACTACTCAGCCTAAAATTGCCTTGGTGGGTTCGCCTAATGTGGGCAAAAGTTTACTGTTTAATGTCTTGACTGGAGCTTATGTGACAGTTTCCAATTATCCAGGGACAACGGTAGAAGTTTCCCGTGGTAAAGCGGAAATTGGTATGCAACCAGTCATGGTAATTGATACGCCGGGAATGTATTCTTTGTTGCCTATTACTGAAGAGGAAAAGGTGGCACGGGATTTATTATTTTCGGAAGAGATAGATTTAGTAATTCATGTTGTGGATGCTAAAAATTTAGGCAGAATGCTGGCGTTAACATTTCAATTAATCGAATCGAAATTGCCAGTAATCTTAGCAGTGAACATGATTGATGAAGCGGAAAAGTTGGGCATTCAGGTAGACGGAGCAAAGTTAGAAAATACTTTGGGCATTCCTGTTATCACAATGGCAGCAGCATTAAAGGTAGGTATTGCAGATTTAAAAGCAAGGGTGGCTGCTTATGTTTAGCGCACTAAAATATCCGGCAGCAATTGAAGAAGCAATTGAAACTATTGCCTATTTAATGAGTCAGGATTATCTCCTGTCTCTTCCCAGTCGCGATTACGAAATTCCGAAACGGAGCGTGGCTTTATTGCTACTGCAAAAAGACCCAGTTTTTCTTGAAAAAGTTAAACAAAAAGAGCTGCGATATTCAGAGATTACAAAAGTAATTGAGGAGACGCAAGCGCATTTTTCAGAACCGTTGAGTTTTGTAATCGCGCAAGCACGTCATGATTTGGGATCAGACATTGAAAAAACTGTCGTTACTCAAACTAATAAACCGCGAGTACATGGTAACGATTGGTTGCACAAATTCACAGTTAATCCTATCACTGGTTTTCCCCTTTTGGTTTTAGTACTTTACTTCGGAGTTTATCAATTTGTCGGGGTATTTGGTGGTGGTACACTGGTAGATTTAATTGAAACTTTTTTTGAAGAAAGAATCAATCCTGTCGTCAATGATGTAACGGCAATGCTGATTCCTTGGGTATTCTTACAAGATTTATTTGCTCACGAATATGGGATTATTACCCTAGGGTTAAGATATGCCATAGCCATTATTTTTCCCGTTGTCAGCACTTTCTTTTTAATGTTCTCTATCCTGGAAGATAGTGGTTATCTTCCCCGGATTTCCCTGTTAATTGACAAGTTATTTAAGTCCATTGGACTTTCGGGACGGGCTGTAATTCCGATGGTATTGGGGTTAGGTTGCGGTACAATGGCGACGTTGGTAACGCGCACTCTTGAAACCAAAAGAGAACGGTTGATTGCAACTTTATTGCTAGCACTAACAATTCCCTGTTCAGCACAGTTGGGAGTAATTCTTGGTTTACTATCTCAAAATAGCACTGCTCTATTTATCTGGAGCGGATTTATGTTAGTAATTTTCCTAGCAATCGGGGTAATAGCAAATCGCTGCTTAGCGGGAGATGCGCCTTATTTCTACATGGAAATTCCCCCGTTACGTCTCCCCAGTTTGAAAGCTATATTGACGAAAACTTACGTCCGTCTCAAGTGGTACTTTGGGGAAATTTTGCCTTTATTTATCATCGCCTCTGTGTTTATTTGGGTAGGTAAATTGACGGGTTTGTTTGATATTTTAATCAACTTGCTTACACCCGTAATGCAAGCATTAGGCTTACCAAAAGCAGCCGCACCCGCGTTTTTATATGGTTTTTTCCGCCGAGATTACGGTGCAGCCGGATTATTTGATTTGCAGCAACAGGGAGTATTAAACAGTCAGCAATTAGTAGTTGCAGCGGTAACTCTCACCCTATTTATTCCCTGCATTGCTCAGTTACAGTTTATGGTAAAAGAACGAGGGATAAAAATTGCCAGTGCGATAGCTGTTTTTGTCTTTTCTTTTGCCTTTACTATGGGTTTTATCCTCAATCTAATACTGAGAAATTTGGAGGTAGGATTCTAAATGTTTAAGCAAGGTTTTACTCTTACTCTCTCTTCATTAGAATTAATGAAACCCGGAGAACGGGGAATCGTTACTTCTTGTAAACCCCACGATGAAACTACTCTGAGAAAACTCATATCTATGGGTATAACTCCCGGAGTTACTATCACTTTAGAACAGTGCTTTCCCTCGGTTGTGATTAAGACTGGCTACACTCGGTTAGCATTAGATAAGCAAATTGCATCAACAATTCATGTTCGCCTTACTGATAGTTAATTGTAGTAAGGTGGGTAATACCCACCCTACTCAAAAATTGGCGTTGCTGAATCTGGATATGAATCTGATTTGTTACAACTTAAAATATACGTAATGACGCGATTAATCGCGTCACTACAAACGCTGTTCATATTGTGATTCAGCAATGCCAAAAAATTGATATTAATCAACAGCAACCATCACATCAGATGATTTAATCACTGCGTAAGCTTCTTTACCTTCCTCCAGTCCTAAACTTTCTGCTGAGGACTTTGTGATAATAGATACTACCTCGACTCCTGGTGCAAGTTCTAATGTGACTTCTGTATTAACGGCTCCCGTTACAATTTTTTTAACGGTAGCTTTGAGTGTATTGCGAGCGCTAACTTTCATAATTCGCCCCTGAAAGATAAATTTTTTATCACTTAATTCTATATAGGTGGTGGAATTTCAACTAATTTCTTTAGATTTTACTTATAATTTTGTAGCCCATTTATACTTGTATTAACCCAATTATTGGTTTAGTAGTTTATCTAACAAAATGCCATTTTTAACTATGCAAGAATCAAAAAGTAAAATTCTTAACCGCGATTGGTCTGCTTACTACAATGCTGTTGTTGGTCGTCCCCCACGAGAAACCCTACTTGCAGCTTTAGAGCATTTTCAAAGCGAAAATTCCCCGAAACAATCCTTATTCGCAGTTGATTTAGGTTGCGGAGATGGACGAGACACGGTGGAATTATTACGTCAGGGTTGGCGGGTTTTAGCAATTGATGGTCAATCAGAAGCCATCTCTCGATTAGTAACTCGTCCAGATATTAATGTTGAACATTTAGAACCCCGCGTTATGCGCTTTGAACAGTTAGTTTTGCCTGAATCGATAGATTTAATTAATGCTAGTTTTGCCTTGCCATTTTGTCCACCAGAACATTTCTCCAAGATGTGGTCAGATATAGTTAATTCTCTACGTTCTGGGGGAAGATTTTCTGGTCAATTGTTTGGCGATCGCGACTCTTGGGCGATGTATACTTCCATGAATCATCATAGCCGTAGCCAGCTAGAAAAGTTGCTAGAACCCTTTGCAATTGAAATTTTGCAAGAAGAAGAACATCCCGGAAAGACGGCAATAGGTGAAGACAAATACTGGCATATTTTTCACATTGTGGCGCGTAAAAAATAGGAGTGTATGAACAGAAGAAGACTTTTTACTTTTATAGGCTTGATAATTGCCACGGCTGTTAGTTTAATCGTTGGTACAACCTTTCTTAACCAGCGTCCCCAACTAGCAGATGCTAACACCAAATTACTGATATCTGCTGCGGCTAGCTTAAAAGAATCTATCGCCGATATTCAGCCAGCATACAGTAAAGCTAAGCGGAATATTACCGTTAATTATAATTTTGCTGCTTCTGGTGCTTTACAGCAGCAGATTGAGAATGGCGCTCCTGCAGATGTTTTTATTTCTGCTAATAAAAAGCAAATGGATGCTTTGCAGTATAAAGGACTTATTATTCCTGAAACGCGGCGTAATTTGCTAACTAATCGCCTGGTTTTAATTGTACCTCAAAAAGCTTCTGTAATTACCAGATTTGAGCAATTAACCAGTCCGAAAGTGAAAAAAATTGCCATTGGTGAACCCCGAAGTGTACCTGCTGGACAATACGCTGAAGAAGTGCTAAAAAATCTCAAAATTTTGGCGGAAGTTCAACCAAAGTTCGTCCTAGCTAACAATGTTAGACAAGTTCTATCAGCAGTGGAAACTGGTAACGCAGATGCTGGAATTGTTTATCTTACAGATGCAAAAATATCTAAACAAGTCAAAGTAGTGGCGACAGCAGCCGAAAATTTACATTCGCCGATTGTTTATCCAGTAGCAGTGCTAAAAACTAGTAAAAATGTTCCGGCTGCGAAAGATTATGTGGAATTTTTGTCTAGTAATGAAGCGAGGTTTGTATTTGAAAAATACGGTTTTGCTTCGTTACCACGCGGAGCGTGGTAATGCTTACCAGGAGGCTCAGCCTCCTGCAATGCATTCTAAGGCAAAGTCTTGGAATGAGTTAACTATAAATATCCACAATATTAGTCTAATGAGTGAGAAATTAAGCTCTACTACCTGTGAATGGATGATAGCAAATAGCTACCAACCGAGTGTATTAAATCAGCCGGGTGAAAACGGTGATACAGCTTTGATGAAAGCCACAAGAAAAGGGGAATTTGCAGTAGTCAAAGAATTGATTAATGCTGGCGCGGATATTAATGCTAGAAATAAAGATGGTAACAATGCTTTGTGGTTTGCCTGCTTTGGTAATCATTACGATTTAATTAATTTATTAATTGCTGCCAACGTTAACATTGACAACCAAAATGATAACGGAGCTACAGCTTTAATGTACGCTGCTTCCAGTGGCAAAGCAGAAGTAGTTAACTTATTATTACCGCACCGTCCTAATCTAGAACTGAAAAGTTTAGATGATTTTAAAGCCATTGATTTTGCCAGTACTTTAGAAGTTTTTAAACTGCTCAAAAATGCTCAAAACTAAGATAACTGCAAACGCTTATCACAATGCAACAAAGCATTCCTATATGTCAGTGATGCTCGACCCTAACTATGTCGATGCATCCACCCAACCCTCACCTTTTAAGTGTTACCCTAAATTTTATAGAAGAGTCAAAATAGATGACAATAATCTTATCCATTCGTTTATCTGGTTAACTAGCGCCATTACATTAGAGAAGATATATAAAGATGGTCCTTATCAACTGCGAGTGAATCCATCTGCAGGTGCTTTATATCCTACAGAAATTTATGTGCAAATACGTGGAATAGACAGCATAATAGATGGTATTTATCATCTAGAAGTAGCTAATAAATGTCTGACCCTAATTTATGAATTAATTGATGATGGACTAGAAAGTTATATTTTGCCTAATCACATAGTTAAAGGGTTTGTATTTTTAGTTAGCTGTGTTTATTACCGTTCCAGTTGGAAATATAAAAATCGCAGTATTAGATACTGCTTTTTAGACAGCGGACATCATCTAGGTGTAATTGCAGCCTCAGCTTATCTTCACAACAGAGATATTGAGTTAGTTTTTGATTTTGATAAACTAGCTCTCAATGCCGATTTAGGATTTGAAAATAAAGAGTTTATTACAGCTTGTGCCTTTTCTGGAGAATTACAAGAAAAAAGGGTTAGAGGCTTGCGGTTAAAGGTTCCCTTTGTCTCTGGAACTGATTATTTTGAACCTAATGAATTTATTGAGAATGGCTATAAAGAAACTGCTTTACAAAAGAGTTATCAGCAGCAAATTGAGCATCCGCAGTTTGACTTTGACAAAGAACGATTTTGGCATACTATTCTCAACCGACGTTCGGTGAGACGATTTCAAAGACATTCTATTTCTCAAGCAGATTATCTGCAAATTTGGCAGTGGTTAGAGCAACCCATTCCTACAAAAAATTATGAACAACTAGAAATTTACGCGGTTGTGAATAGAGTCGAGGAAATACCGCCTGGTTTATATCAAGCAACCGATTTAGTTAAATCTGGTAACTTCAGCGAAAAAGCTGGTTACTTGTGCGTTAATCAAGCTATTGCTAGAGATAGTGCGGTGACTTTCTTTTTCCTGTCTGATTATAACAATTATCAAACGGCTGTGCAATTAGCGGGATTTATCGGACAAAGGATTTATCTATTTAGTAATTATCTAGACCTTCAATGTAGTGGCATTGGTGCTTATTATGATGATGAAACTCAAGAGTTTTTAGGCACAGATAAAGATGTACTTTACGCTATGGCGATTGGAATTTAATTTCACTGACTACAGAAATGAACAAGAATTCTCTACCGGAAGATGACTCCCAGCCTAAACAATTAACATCTTTAGATTTGATACTAATGCATCAACTAGAGAATTCGGTTGCGAAATTATTTTATGAAGCTTGTGATAGCTCTAGCCAAAAACTATTATCTAATTGTAAGTGGTATATCACAACCTATGCTAGGGCGATGACTTTAGTAATTAAATGTCCCGATCAAGTAACTAATTGGCGTGTGTTGCAAGAAATTGTCAAAATTGGGATGGGATTAGAACAGTTTGTTAAAAGTGCTAAAATTCGTGTTTGTCCACCAGAAAATGAGGGAACACCATTTGAAATTAGAGTAGATGAAATATCAGTCTATAAAGATGAGCTTTGAAAAGTATATATTAGACCTATGAGCAAAAGTAAATTTTATCGGCGTTTATCGGCGTTTTATGCGCCAAGGGCGCAGGCTTCGCCTACGGCGGTTAATTATTTAATATTTCGGAATGCACGCAAGAAGTCTATTATAAAAATAAAAACCTAGATAAATACAAATATAACCTTTCTCAATTACAACCCTCACTCAATTAAGAACCTCTATAATTTATTTGTGTGCATCTATGTTCATCTGTGGTAGGAAAACTTAACCTCGCAAAGGACGGGGAAACCCCGTCCCTACAATACTAACCAGCAATCCATTGCAATTCCAACCAAAAGCGTGGATCAACCTGCTTTAACTTTGACTTTGGATCTTGTAGCAAGCGTCTAGCATTTATACAAACTACCTGCTCTAATCCCATATTATCTGCTACTTCTTGTAGGACATCTTTGTTAGCATTTACAGAAAGAAGAGAGACGTTCTTATTGAACATCTCTACGAGCCAGGAGGATTTTCATATCAATAGAAAGCAAAGCCAAATTTTAAATTCTTTATTGCACTACCAAGACAGAACAAGGTGCATGGTTAATCACATAGCTACTCACACTTCCTAAAGCGACGGCTTTTATACCCCTATAACCCCTCCGTCCGATAACTATTAAATCTGCACCCCAGTTTTCTGCTACAGAACAAACATGTAACCCCGCTTCCACTGGTTTGCAATCGATTCTTGTAGGTATTCCTCTATCTGACGCTTGTTGTACATAAGTTTGTAGCCACTCTTGAGATGATTCCATCTCTTGATGCAATCTTTTTTGTTGCATCTGGTAAAAATCACCATAGACATCTATATCGCCTAAAGTACCTATTCCTAAAAAAGAATTAGTTTGTAATACTGGTTCCAAACGGATGCTGTGAACTAATATCAAGTTACTCCCTTCAGTTTTAGCTTGGTCTAAAGCTTGTTCAAATACAAAGGGGGCTTGAAATGAGCGATCCATTGCCACAACAATTTTCTTAAAAGTCATAATTTTACTCCGGTTTTTAGCTTGATTCTTACATCGTGGTTGGAAAAATAAGTCATTAGATAGATGACAAAAAGACGAAAATTTTCACAATTCACCTATACATTTGGGGAAGCGATCGCCTTTTAAATTTAAATCAAAAATTTGAGGATGTTGTGAATAAATACATAACTAAACAGACCACCATGAAATCCATTCGGCATTTATGTTATCCGTTGCCAGTATGATAGCGTCTAAAAAGTTAATGTAGAAGTTAGACGGAGAACATGAAGCGTCAGCTAATCAGTATCACCCTAGTATCAACCTTTCTCACACCTTACTCTGTCCTCGCTGCACCACCGAGAACCCCCGATAAAACGGTAAACTGTGAAATCCTCGTGGTTGGTGGTGGACTAGCAGGTGTAGCGACAGCCTATGAGGGGCTGCTAGCAGGACGCACAGTATGCTTGACGGAAATTACCGATTGGTTGGGAGGACAAATTTCCTCCCAGGGAACCTCAGCGCTAGACGAACGCTCTACCCAAAGAGCAAAGTTATTCTTTTCTCGTGGCTACTTAGAATTACGTAAACGTATTGAACGCAAGTATGGTGAACTCAACCCCGGTGATTGTTGGGTGAGTGAGTCTTGCTTCCTTCCCCGTGACGGTCACAAAATCCTGCGGGATATGCTCAAAGATGCAGAAAATCATGGTAGAGGTAAGTTACATTGGTTCCCCAACACGGTAATTAAGGAGCTAGAAATTAGCCAGGATGGCAAGTTAATTAATGGTGCGATCGCTATCCAACACCAACCCGCAAAAGGTGCCCCAGCCATCAACACCTTTCCCCTCTCCCAAACCATCGAAGACGCTTACCGCTACGACAACTCATCCAAATTCGCCAAAACTATTATTCGCTTTGTCCCCAAAATTAATAAAAATAAACCCCAAAGTAATGCTCCGCTGTGGTATGTAGTAGAAGCAAGCGAAACAGGTGAACTAATCGCTCTCGCTGATGTCCCTTACCGCCTTGGTATCGATGCGCGTTCCTATTTAGAACCCTCTGCTTCTAGCCCTACCAACGACCAATACTGTCCCCAGGGCTTTACCTACACCTTTGCGATGCAGGCAACCAAGGAACCGCAAACCCACACCATGCCGCCATTCTATCCCCAGTATGCACCCTATTACAGCTATGAATTAAAACGCCTAGCAAGCTTCCCCCTAGTCTTCACTTACCGCCGCATCTGGAGTCCGGGAGAAGGTAAAAATACGCAGTTTGGTGGTATTAAATTTTCTGACATTACACCGGGAGATATCTCCATGCAAAACTGGACGTGGGGTAATGACTATCGTCCCGGCACATCGGCGGATAATTTGGTATATACTCGCGAACAATTACAAGCAAGCGGACAATTGCAACCCGGTGGTTGGATGGGGGGACTGCGGACAGAAGCCCTAGCTAGAGGGGAAGAAAAGGCTTTGGGATACTTTTACTGGCTCTTCGCTGGTACTACCGACTCCCAACTCGGTGAGGGAGTCAAGCAACCCCAGCCTAATAATCGTTTTCTTTCCGGTTTTAATTCCCCTATGGGGACAGCGCATGGCTTATCAAAATATCCCTATATGCGGGAAGGACGGCGGATTATCGGACGACCCAGTTGGGGACAAGCAGAAGGTTTTGGGGTCTGGGAAATCGACATTTCTCGCCGCGACTACAAAGACGAGTATTATCAACAAACTCTCCCCCCCGATATGTATCGTCGCTTGAAAGCAGCCTTATCAAGGCTAGAAGCTCCATCAGTGATTGCCGGTGTTAAACCACCCGCAGAAGTGAATCGTCGGACTCGTTCTACTATCTTCCCCGATGCGATCGGTATTGGTCACTATGCGATTGATTTCCATCCTTGCATGACCCTCTCCCCCCCGGAAACACCAGGGAATACAGAACGAGAAGGGGAAAGACGGGGTGCCGGACAAGCTTATCCCTTCCAAATCCCCTTAAGAGCCATGATTCCTCAAAAAATCGACAATTTATTAGTAGCTGGGAAAAGTATCGCCACTAGTCACATCGCTGCTGCTGCCTATAGAGTACATTCTTTTGAATGGTCAGTGGGAGCCGCTGCGGGAACTACGGCAGCTTTTGCATTATCCAAAGCGATCGCACCCTACGAATTAGTCGATAAATTACCCCTGGAAGAACCACAACTACAGGAACTAGTACGTCAGTTGAACAAAAATGGCAACCCTACCGCCTTTCCTAACACTTCGATTTTTAACGAAAATTGGGATGAGTGGCGGTAAATGATGGACTAGGGAGTGGGCATGGGGCATGGGGCATGGGATAATTAGTTTCCCCATTAGCCATTCCCCATTCCCCATTCCCCACAGCGGACTTTTGATTCTTGGGAGTTAACTTTGAACTACACTAGATATCTGTAAAGTAATTTCACGAAAGTTTATTTATAGGTTTATCATGGCTACCAAAGTTTCGGCAGCTTTGTATAGTATGGCGAGTTCACCCACTGTAACTCCAGAACGCTCTAGTCAAGTTACCCAAAAGCCCTATCCCAATTACAAGGTAATTGTGCTGAATGATGATTTCAACACCTTTCAGCATGTCGCCTCCTGCTTGATGAAGTATATTCCAGGGATGAGCAGCGATCGCGCTTGGGAATTAACTAACCAAATACACTATGAAGGACAAGCGATTGTCTGGGTAGGTCCGATGGAACAAGCCGAACTCTATCACCAGCAGTTGCGTCGCGCTGGGTTAACTATGGCTCCCCTAGAGACAGCGTAACCACAATGGGTAAACCAACAGATGGTAGGCTTGTCTGGAATCACTCGACTCACATTTCCGGTTTGATTCCAGTTCTAGAACGTCTTTGTAAGCTAGACGGGATTCAAACCATCACACCCGGTGTCATCGGGCGTGTCAGAGGTCACAGTCCTAAGTTGCAATTGCGGGTATCTGTACCGATTCGTGGCGGCTTTAAGCTCATAGCACGACATGGGAAGACAGTACAGGAAGTATTTATATTGACTGTCTTGGCTCAGGATAGCCTAGAAGATGCTATTGCTGTGGCGTTAAAGAAGTAGTTTAGGCTATTCCCTCTCCTTTCGGGAGAGGGTTAGGGAGAGGGCAAATTTTGCAATTCATCGCCCAATTCAGCAACGGTCAAAAAATATTACTTGCTCTTGACTAATCCTCAACTTGATGCATAGCAAATTTGTGCAGTGGCAGAATCAGAATACAGGAAAAGGTTAAGAAATATGACAAAGCTGTAGTGAGTTTCAAACTCATTTGTACAGTTTCCCATTCTGGTAATATAAATTTCTGAATACCAAAAGCAACACAGTAAACCAGCCAGTAGGAAAAACTCATTCTCAACAAGATACATTCTGTTTCTTCCACTTCATTTTCAGATGGCTTACTATCCCAAAGCAGCCACAGACCTCCTAGACAAGCGACAAAAGAAACAGCCACTAAAAAATTATGGCAGATAATTAACTGAAACGGTTCCATTCTTGTTTATATCCCAAAATGATTTCAATTGCAGATCAGTCTAAAGGAATAGTGTTTTGGGATACAGTAATAGTTACAAACTGAAATAGATTAATGGCAAATGTGTAAATAAGTGCAAAGAAATTTTGCATTAGTTACAAATAACCATTGGGGAATGGTGAGACAGCGCTGCTCTCTGGTTTCCCGATGGCAGTTGCTACAACGGGGGGAACCCCAACGCCAGTTACCTACAGAGGGAAACCAGAGAGCACTACTGGCGCTCAAGAGCACATACCCGAAGGAGGAATAGGTAATGGGTAATGGCTAATGGGTAATGGAAATAATTCATAATTAACTCACAGTGTTTAAAGGCGTTCCTCCCACGTCCTTTTAGGCGTGGGAGGAAGCCGCAGGCAACTTTAGTTACCGTCAAGCTTTTTAGGCAGTCTTTTGATGTAATCTCGAAGAATTTCGGCAGGAGATACCTGCTTGAGGTTTGCATAATCCTTCAGTCTTTGGAATTCTTCGTCAGAGAGCCTCAAATTAAATACGTTAGTCCTTGCCATCGTAGTTTAAATATACTACGATTATTGTATGCCGAAATTGCGAAAGGCACTGTGGTTGCTACGCAGAAAAAGTCTTGCAGTAGGCAAGTATCGGAGATTGATACGCAAACCGTAGCAATGGGGCTGTCCGGGGTATCTCGGTTGTAGAAACAACATTTTGGGGGCATGAAAAGCCACTTTTGGTACAAGTTATCTGGGATAGAAAAGTCTAATTGTGGTGGACTGTTTCCAAAACCGTAAGCCAGCCTGGAGGTTCAAGAACTAATATGCTTGGGGAGAACTCTTCCAACATCGTTAGTTTCTTAGGGCTACTGAAAATCCGCTCTCTAGAGCGTGGGTGAAAGCCCACTGCTTCTAGCAGTGGGTAAGCTTACAAGCACCGATACTTACCCAAGTACTGGAACCATCTGACCAATGCTCTTTTTTCCAAATCGGGGCATTATGTTTAAGAGTATCAATAGCATAGCGACCAGCTTCAAAAGCCTCAGAACGATGGGGACAACCAACAGCAACTAACACGCTGATTTCCCCAATTCCTAGGTGTCCTATGCGGTGATGAATCACCACGCGATTCACATCCGACCAGCGAGTACGAATATCCGCAGCAATTTGATAGAAAACGCGCAGCGCCATAGGTTCGTAAGCCTGATACTCTAGGGAAACCACAGGTTTACCATCGGTTTGGTTACGAACCATACCACTCATCACAACAATAGCACCATTGGCGGGGTCATCGGCTTTGGCGTAAACTGCTGACAAGGACAGGGGTGCAAAGGTAATTGCAAAGCTATCTTCGGCTCTCGGTTGAAGCTGTTGAGCAAAGGATGTTGTCGCAAGCGAGTTCATCAGGGTTTCCGGATTGGTTTTAAGAACGGCTGAATCTATTGTGCAGGAAAGCAAGCGTTGCTGGTAAGTGATTATTCTGATGCTTAAGTGGTGTTCACTGGCGAGTTTTCCGAATAACTGTTAACTTATCTACATTTCTTTACCTGTTTGTACTGCTATCCTAAATACACATTCGTTAATTCGTGTATGGTTGTGAATCACTGTATCGCTAAACATATCAAAAATAAATCATTAGAATGCATTAGAATGCTTACACTGCTTTGACGGGGAGCGGGAAAAATTCCTCTTTGATTACCCCGTAAACGGGGGACACCAAGGGAGTTGGTTTGATTTTTGGCAGATGTCTATTAAAGAAATAGTCTAAAATTTACAACAAAAGCAGAGTAATTACTTATGTAATTGCAAGTGATAATAATAAAAATTTCCATTCTATTAAGTTCAAACGCTACAAAGTCTTTTCATAAGTAGTGTAAAAAAATACTAATTGTTTATCAGTACTTTAAAGCAATTACATAAATCAACCAAGGATATCAAAGTTTAAATAATTGAATTTAATTTACAGTCATCCTCCAAAAGGCGTATTAATATAGTGGGTGTTACAAAATGATTTGGCAATTTTTGTATTTAATATTCTTTGTCGGCAGTCTTCAGATGCGAATCAGCATCAAATTTAACATGACGAGGAGGAAACTTGTTTGATAAGCAACTAATGAGTATCTGTGTTTTGGATTTGATGTGGATTTTTAACAAATAACATTTTTCTGTTGTTTCCTTACTGTTGAGAGTAAAAGCACTCTGAAACGGCTTGAGGAAACAAAAGTATTTGTGCGCGTGAGGGAATTTGAATTCAATTAGAGATTAATTAGGAAAAATAAATGAACACCTTGTTGTGCGACGATGAAGCAGCTAGGCTGGAAGCTTTGCGCCAGTATAAAATACTTGATACGGAACCAGAACAAGCTTTTGACGACCTGGCAAAGTTAGCAGCGCTTCTCTGTGGCACACCAATGGCCTTGATTAACTTAGTTGATGCTAACCGGCAATGGTTTAAAGCCAAAGTTGGTCTAGATATAACAGAAATACCACGCGATCTGGGTATATGTTCTGCCTGTTTGGCGCAAGATAACGTTTTAGTTATACCGGACACGTGGGAGGATGAACGGTTTGCGAGCAATCCTGTGGTGACTGGTTATCCCCATGTCCGGTTTTACGCTGGTGTACCTTTGATAACCTCAGCCGGACATGCTATTGGCACTTTGTGCGTGCTGGATACTGTACCGAGTCACCTAAACACCCAGCAAATAGAAGGTATGAAAGCGCTCAGCCGTCAAGTTATCAGACAACTTGACATCCGCCGGGGTTTAAACGAACTAGCGCGGATTACTCAAGAGCGTCAACGGGCTGTAACGGCTTTACATCAGAGCGATTCGACACTGCGGAGCTTTTTCGACAGTGCGCCAATGATGATGGGTGTTGTCGAACTGGTAGATGATGACATTTTACATATTGCTGATAATACCGCTAGCGCCAAATTTTTTGGACTCAGCCCAGAAGCGATGAAAAATCGTCTTGCTAGCGAGATGGGGGTACCCAAAAATCATATCCAGCAGTGGATTAATTATTACCGGGAAGCCGAACACCGCCAACAGCCAGTACGTTTTGAATATCCTCACGCTGCTCCCGAAGGTACAAGATGGCTGAAAGCAACAGTATCAGTAATTACCGGCAGATATCCTAGACCTCGGTTTGCTTATTGGGTGGAGGAAATCACCCAACGCAAGCAAACCGAAGAAGAATTAGCATGGCAAGAGGCACTTCTGCGCTCGATGACTGGGGTATCTCCACTGGCCTTTTATGTGGTGGATAATCGCACCGACGAGATTCTCTACTTCAACGATCGCTTCTGTAGAATTTGGGGTATAGAACATCTAAAAAAGCGCATGGCTCTGAGGGAATTGACAAATGGCGATATCATTCCCGATTGTATGAAATTGATTGCTAACAAGCAGGCTTTTATCGAGTCTTGTAAACCTCTAAAAGATGAAGAGAATCGTTCTGTGCTGGAAGATGAAATTCAGTTTACTGATGGGAGGATTATCCGGCGTTTTTCTACCCAAGTTCGGGATGAAGAAGACAGGTATTTCGGGCGCTTATATTTGTTTGAAGATATCACAGAACGGGAACGAAAAGAACATATTATCCGCGAGCAAGCTGCTTTATTAAATGTCACCAGTGATGCCATATTTGTCCGCGATTTAAATGACAAAATTGTGTTTTGGAACAAAAGTGCGGAAACCCTTTATGGGTGGAAATCATCAGAAGTTAGAGGTAAAAAAGCTCTGGATATTTTCTTTAGCAAAACACCGCTAGGAATCACAGAAATATATAATCATGTCTTAAGGTCGGGTTCATGGCAAGGTGAGCTAGATAAAGTGACAAAATCCGGCACAGAAATTATTGTTGAAAGTCGTTGGACTTTAGTCCGTGACAATGAAGGAAATCCCAAATCTATCCTGACTGTGGAGACTGACATCACCGAGAAAAAACAACTAGAAACCCAAGCTTTGCGGGCACAACGCATGGAGAGTATAGGCACCCTCGCTAGCGGTATTGCTCATGATTTAAATAACGTACTGGCGCCGATTTTGATGTCTGTGCAACTGCTAAAGTCAAAAGTTAAAGATGAAAAAAGCCAGCAGATGCTGGGAATAGTAGAAAATAATGCTAAGCGGGGGGCTAATTTGGTCAAACAAGTGCTGTCTTTTGCACGGGGAATTGAAGGCGATCGCACCGTAATACAAGTCAAACACTTGATTACGGAAATGAAACAAATTGTCAAAGAAACATTTCCTAAATCGATTGAAATTACTACTGATATACCCGGAGATTTATGGCACGTTGCTGGTGATACTACCCAACTGCATCAGGTGCTAATGAATTTGTGTGTTAATGCCCGCGATGCCATGCCAGAAGGCGGGAGAATTAGCATTAGAGCCGAAAATATTGTAATTGATCAAAACTATGCCAGGATGCATATTGATGCCAGTGAAGGGGCTTATATTGCTATCACTGTTTCCGATAGTGGAGTGGGTATCGCTCAGGAAATATTAGATAGGATTTTTGAACCTTTTTTTACTACCAAAGAACTAGGGAGAGGTACAGGACTGGGACTGTCCACTGTCATGGGTATTGTTAAAAGTCACGATGGTTTTATTACCGTTACTAGTACTCCTGCTAAAGGTACAGAGTTTAAGGTATATTTACCAGCGGTACAGTCACAAGAAAGCCAGCAAGTGGCAGATGTTGACGTACCATTAGGTAACGGCGAATTGATTTTGGTAGTTGATGACGAAGCTAGCATTCGCGAGATTACTAAAACTACCCTAGAAAATCATCATTACATGGCAATAACTGCCACTGATGGCATTGATGCAGTAGCCTTATATGCTCAGTATAAAGATGAAATTAGTGCGGTAATTATAGACATGATGATGCCACAGATGGATGGAGCAACTGCTATTCATGTCTTGCATAAAATGAATCCCCAAATCAAGATTATTACCGTCAGCGGATTGACTCCCAGTGACCAAATCGTGGAAATGACCGCTACTAAGGTGAAAGCATTTTTACCCAAACCCTATACAGCACAGGAATTATTGAAAACATTGCGGACAGTGATTAGGGAATAGGGTTGGGGGAATGGTGTTATGTTTATTGATGCTCACCTACTTAGTTGCGATGAATTATTGTCAAATCCCCCCCCCACTCCAACCAGGTGATTTATTGCGTGTCATTGCTCCTAGCGGTGGTTTGCGAGAATTAGAGTCTTTCCAGCAGGGAGTGGAAATTTGGCGTCAGCGTGGCTACCGCGTCGAATTTACACCAGGTTTTGATGAGCAATGGGGTTATTTAGCTGGGACAGATCAAGCTCGTCGTCAGCAACTAGCCTTCTCATGGCAAGATTCAGAATGTAAAGCTATCCTTTGCGCTAGAGGTGGTTACGGTAGCACTCGTCTTTTGGAAGATTGGACTTGGAATTTTCCGGAAAACTCCCCAGTCCCGAAATGGCTCATCGGCTTTTCTGACATCACCGCTCTATTGTGGAGTCTTTACAATATCGGGATTTCTGGGGTACATGGACCGTTGTTAACAACCCTAGCTTCCGAACCAGAGTGGTCAAAGCAACGATTATTTGACTGGGTGGAAGGTCGTCCTATGCCTGCTTTGCAAGGTTCCCCTTGGGGTGGGGGTGTGGCTCAAGGTATACTCTTACCAGCAAATCTTACCGTCGCTAGCCATCTTTTTGGCTCAAAACAACTACCTAATTTGGATGGTGTAATTCTTGCTATCGAAGATGTAACCGAGGCGCCCTACCGAATTGACAGATTACTAACACAATGGCGTCTGAGCGGTATGTTAGCACAAGTCCGGGGTATCGCAGTCGGACGCTTTAGCCGCTGCGAACCACCAGCAAATATCCCTAGTTTTACTGTCGAAGAAGTCCTGCGCGATCGCTTGAGTGATTTGGGTATCCCAATTATTTCTGAGCTTCCTTTTGGTCACGATGGTTGCAATGCTGCATTACCTGTCGGGGTGGAGGTGACTCTAGATGGGGATAGGGGCATTTTAGAGTTTTAAAGTTCTGGTGTGTTGGCATTTCAATAGACTTCTTGCGTGCATTCCGAAATATTAAATAATTAACCGCAGATAAACGCCGTAGGCGTTCGCGTAGCGTACGCTCAAGGGCGCATAAAACGCCGATAAAATTTACTTTTGCTCATAGGTCTAATATCTGCGATCGCGTAGCGTCTTTCCACGACAATCGCAGGTTTTCTTCCCAAACTAAAGACATAATCGCCTAAAAATGCCAAAATATCTGCTTATATGCTACATTCACATTTACGCATAATTGTCAACCGTATTAAAATTCCTCGTAAATGTTTATCTTAAGTTGGCAATTTTTGCGTTGATTTTCCAGCAAACTGACAACGGAATTACAAGGGTTTCAAGGGCATGAGTCAAACTAGTCACACCTCTCCACAAGTCTTAATCTACTGCAGGCTGAAAGTACTGCTACTATGTAGTGCAAGATTTAGTATGTCATGTTTTTTTGACAATATTACAGTTTTATTATTTTAATTTTATAATTAATTATTCTAATTATGATTAACTATAATTATAGAATAAGCCCAAACATAAGCGATCTACGCGAAGCGCAGCACCCAAGGTATCGTACCATCAAGCATAAGTATATTTACTTGAAAATATCCTAGACCCTGCCCTTCAAAGCGGGGTCTACTTGACGAATATGACTTAAAAAGACAAATCCACATCCTGTTAGAGAAAACTGTAAGAATAAAAAACTGTACGGTTGTTGTACCCCAAGAGAATGGGAACTGCTATAAAATGCTTACTAATAGGCTAATTTATATGCCAATTACCCCTCTTTTGCCACTCTCCGGAAAAGTGATCGCGCTTAAGCCTGATGAGGCAATCAATACAAGCTATTCTATTAGAAAAAAATGGGTCTTGTATTTATTCTTAGAAAAGAATCACGCGCTCGCTTGCTATACAACAACTCGCTTAATTCAGAAATGGCAAAAGTTTTCCGAGAGTGACAGAAGACGGGTAGGTAAATCCTAACAAGATTCCCGACTTCTTAAAGAAGTCGGGAATCTTGCTCTGGCAATTTTACCAAATCAAAAGAGAAAGTTATGCAAATCTCACGCTACTGAATTGATAGAAGGTTGACCTATAAAAATAGCCGCAACACACAACTCCGTTCCGCACAGAGGGCTTTCTGCTAAATCAGGATTATCGAACATTCCTATCACTTGAAACCCTTTGGTGAACAGCAAATTTTGAATATCTATAGGAGAGAATAAGCGATATTTAGAGTAATCTTCTATCACATTTTGTCCCGATACTTGCCAAAGCCGCTGACCCACAAGAAAATTTTCTGTGCGCTGGAACTTGTACTCAATATGCCCTTTTCCGGACTTTAACTCTCTAGTTTGCTTAAACTCGCGTTCGGGTATATAACCGGCAGCATTTAAAATTTCTAATATCACCAGGGTTCCTGGTTGAGCATGGTCTGCACAGGTCTGTAAAATTTTATCAACATCTTCATCAGTTAATGCATGACTTAGTGCCCATCTTAAACATAAAATCACCTCAAAACTACGCTGTAACCGAAACGAATGCATATCGCCGAGGTGAAACTGCAATTGCGGATATTTTGACTGGGCATAGCTTATCATCAAAGGTCGATAATCGACACCCACACAGTCTGAACAAATAGGATATAAAGCATTCAACTGCCTGCCAGTGCTAGAATTAATATCCAAAATTGAGGTCGGATGGGACGGCAAGTAACGACTAAACATCCGCAGGCACATTGCGGCAAGTGGCTCGTCCCAGGTGAGCGCCAGCTTGTGATACAATTCTAGATTAAAATGTATCTGCTTACTTACCTAATTCCGAGAGAAGGCTCCCGCCATAATCTTTGATTTGGCGGCGAGATGAATCGAGGGCTAAAAGCGAAACACCCCTTAACTAACTCAAACCGCAGGTTTGACAAGGCAAGGGGTAGTTG
>JAYKJH010000262.1:0-5807 GCA_035285345.1 Nostocaceae cyanobacterium
TTTCTCAAGTACTTTGTTTATTGCAAACAATTGCAAAGGGAACCATTGAGGGCATGGGGCATGGGGCATGGGGCATTGGGCATTGGGCATTGGGCATGGGGCATGGGGCATGGGGCATGGGGCATGGGGCATCGGGCATGGGGCATGGGGTATTGATATAGCAGTCCCCAAGATGGTTAGGACATTTTTCTGTTAAGAGTTAAGTGTTCCCTATTCCCTGTTAAGAGTTCCCTTTAAAGCAAAATATAATGTCCTAACCGATATGTCCGTTGCTATAACTAATGACTAATGACCAATGACCAATGACTACTCATGAAAAAAACCGCCACTAGGCTAGGGCGGTCTGGTTAAGCAATCGGAGGGTATTTATAGCTTACTGTGATGATTTTCAGTTGGTTGTAGCGTGGTTTGCACTCTTGAGGAGGATAAAGGTATAAAACAGTTTTCATCTCAACCCACCTCAGTCGGGTTTTAGCCTTTTTCCTGCAAGAGTGCTTGCCAATCTTTAATCGTCTGTTCAGTCCACAACCAGTTTTTCGCCAAGTTATTGGGCTGAAAGTTGCTGGGGTCATTCTGTTGTACTATTTGCCTAAGCTTGATAGCTTCTGTAAGCAAGCGTGCTTTGGTATCTGGGGATGGAGTAGTATATCCAGATTTTTTCATCGCCAATGCTAACCCAGCGTAGGCTGTTAAGGCATCTTGATTCAAGTTGAGTGACTTAGGTGATGGGCTAGCGCTAGAATTAGATGTCTTATCGCTTTCCTGTTGTTCCTTAGCGATGTATAATGCTTTAAACCAAGCGTCATTGGCGCGATTTAGATTACCTTCGGCGTAGTGAGCAAAGCCCAAAGCATTGTAGTAGCGAGCTGATTTAGGATTGCCTTTGACGGCTGTTTCCCAGGCTCGACGCGCATCATCAATGCTGAAATCTTTTTTGCTATTTTGTTTGTTATTGTGGACAAACTGCCATGCTAAGCGTCCCCGGAGAAAGCTGACGGCTGGATCGTCGATTTGGTTTTTCCCAACAGATGCCAAAGCATCTTTAGCCTGGGGAAGATTATTGTTGTTCAGGAGTACTTCCACTGCTTTAAGTCCAGCTTGCAAGTCCCCTTTGTTGAAACTAGCAATGGCGCTAGCAGTCACTGTTTTGACATCAGCACGATTAACATCAACTTTGCTCAAATCAACCCTAGGCTGATCAGAGGTGGGAAGCACTCCAGTGGTAGCACCAGGAATTGGCGGAAATTCTGGTATGGAGGCTATTTGGCGTTGTTGGAACCACCACCAAGAAGTCCCGACTAGGGTAATAGCGCTGATACCCACAGCACCTAAAATAGCCCACAGATGGCGCTTAAAGCGATGTTCTTGAGGGGTGACGACTGGTTGTGGGATAGCAGGTTGGGTAGCAGGTTGGGTAGCAGGTTGGGTAACAGTAGAAGCTATTCCTGTTTTCCCTAGTGTTTGAGATTCAGTTCCTACAGACGGATTATTGAGATTTTTAAATATATCCAAAACCGCTTCTTTATCTGCGCCATAGCTGGGGTCATCATACTCGATGTCATCTACCCAAGGTTCATCATTTAACAAATCTAATTCCCCCAGGGAATCAGGATCTTCCATGTCCTCTAGGGGAAAGGCGATCGCGTGGCGGTCAATCCGATGAGACTCAGTATGAGGTGTGTTTCCCAACCCTACCGCGCTAAGGGGCATTAATTGTTCATCATCTATTGGTGGTAATTCATCATGGGCATACAGACGCATATCTGGGCTGAGATAACCGTCAAATTTCTCATGCAGATACAAAATTGGTAAAGCCCAGTACATTTGCTCTGAACCATAGGCAGAAATCAATCCTTGTCTCACCCGACTTAGACATATATCCAGGGGATGTCCATAGCTGAGGTTACGGTAAAACAATTGGGTGAAGGTCAGGGCTACTTCATCGGGAATCCGTTCTGTCATTGCGACAACGCCACTGATACCGCGTTTGACTAAGCTTTCTGTCAAACTGCGTTCTCCTGTGTCTGTCGTCGGATTGAATCTTGCCGGTACTGCACCCAAACAGGAGTTAAATACTGCTATTTGAATACCGTTATTGACGAGCAAACCCGCCAAGTCGTCGCCCCTGAGAGCTTCTGTCAAGCCATTTTTATTATTTACCAGATAAATTTCGCCACCCCCAGGTCCGAGGTTACTATGACCGGCGTAATGCAGAACGTCGTATCTTCCTTGTTCTAAAGCTGTGGTTAACTCCTCTCGTCCTGGTTGCTCTAGCAAGGTTAGCTGTATTTGTGGCAAATGGTCGCCAGTGTGGACACTTTGCTGAAAGCGGTGGTGGAGTTCGGCTTTGAGTTTAATCGATTCTTGTTTGAGCAGTTCCAGTCCAGCTAGGTCTCTGGGGGAAGAAATTACCATCAACACTCTCACCCCTTCTTGTGGAAGGCTGAGTTTGTTAGCAGATGAGGGCGTTTCCATTGGCAGAGTCCCAGCTTGGTAGCGAGAAAAAGCAACATCAGGACCCGTCGCTAGGGGGCGATCGCCTGCGTGCATCACTTCCCAGGGTAGTCGTGCTAGCTTGGGGTCTTTTAGTCCTAAACGCAGCCGCAGTACTTGTTGCTGGTTTTGGGCTATCCCTTGGGCTGTAATCCAGCTGTCTCTGAGAGTACCTTGAAACAGGGCGCTATATAGTTGTTGACCCAAACCTGCTAAATTGACAGAGGTTTTGGTGATCGCATTCCCCTGCCATAGAGATTGTAGCGGGTCTTCCATTAGATACCGTGCTTGGGTTAACCAATCGGCTACAGGCAAATTTAACAATTCTTCTGCCGGTAGCACCCCAGGCTCGAATCCTGGCTCTATCCGCACCAAGTAGTAGTCATTTTGCCCTACTGGGGTTACGGAAATTTTAAATTCCTGGGTCACAACTGCTCCTGCTCGCTTCTTAAATCGGGTTTTACCTTTTGGACTGCATGGTGGATGTTTAGCTTCTGCTGATAGCTTAGATGCATCCAACCACCCTCATGTTTCTGATTCCACAAGTTTTTTTTGTCACCTAGCTCAAAATTTATCCTGATTTTGGTAGTTAAGACTAGAACATAGTATTGGTAGATGCACCCTGATAATTGACTCCCCTGGTTGACTGGCAACAGCTGGGGGTTTTTTGGTTATATGTAGTTGATACAACCAAATAGTGAATATTAATACGTACTAACTAATCTGTAGAAGTGATTTTGTCGAAATTATCCGGATAGTCAGGGTTAACTACAGAACTAGTAAACAGATGCACCCTGATAATTCCCTACCCTGGTTGGTTTACCAACTGGGGTTTTCTGTTTTTTGGCATCACGATATTTATTGGTTGCAAATTTATCCGGATAACCAGGGTTACTTACAGAACTAGTAATTGGTAGATGCACCCTGATAAATATCCCTAGTTGGCAATCGCCACCTGGGGATTTTCTTTATTTTGACAAATCAATTAAATTTTTCGACATAGCAAATTAGGTTGGTAAGATGATTCATAAAAATACTATCTATACGGGTACAGTCGTGGTGGAAGTGTTGAAGATCAACAGTTAATCGTTAACCGTCAACCATCACAACAGGATATTTAACAAATCATTGAGAATCGTTGTAGCATTTTTAACTTAACTATATTCTGCCGCACCCAGTTTTAAATTTTTGTAAAAATACATATCTATCTGGTAAAGGCTTGGCTAACAAAACTTTGGATAATCAGCTTGCGTCTTCAATAGCAGAATTTTTTGGGATTAGAAGGAAAAATTCTTTGGTCAAAGTGTTGATAATTGAGGACTTGAGGATTGTGGGGTCAACACTGATTTCCAGCAAGCAAGATTAAATGGTGGCTATAAGGTATCAAAACCTGATATCTATTACGGTTTGAGTCGCACAATTGGAGTTCTTTGGTTGAGTAATAGCCACCATATTTGAGAGTATAATCCTCCCTAGGTAGATTAGTTTTGGCAGCGCTTAGGCCTTTTTACCCATCAGTCGTGCCTGCTTCACCATGTCAATCAAAGTATGGTGAGCATCTTCCGAATTTGCCAAAACATGGTCAAATGGAATGCGAACTGGCACAGATTCCCCATTTACCTGTGCCCTTAAGTCCATACCCTCAGCATCTATTGCTAGCATTTCGGCGGCATTGGCTGCGGATAAGCCACCAAAGGCTTGGACATAAAGTACCACTGCATCTGCATGGTCTTCGTTCATATGATTGCAGATGCGAGCGCTGATTTGTGGCGAGAACTGTTCAGACATAGGGTTTTGTGTAACCATCCATAGAACACTGGTTACATTTTACAAAGCTCTGATACCTACCCTTAACAGTCCTCTGCTGCTAAATTGTGAATATATTGCTACTCAGTACATTGGCGGTAAGGCTCTTTTCCCCGATATACCCTACTCCATTACTAATGATTTTTTGGGATATTAGTTATTTTAATAACAAATTTTGTGTAATAATGAATACTTAGATACTTCGCCTTAAGCATCTGCGCTCCCCGCAGAAGTCTGGGTGTAGGGCTTGTTTTGATGAAGATTTTGCTAGATTGTAAATAAATTTTAATAATATGGGCATAATAAGAATAGACTTATATATCTCAACGATTTTTTCCAAGTACTTTCATTTCCGAAATCCCGATATTTTAAGCTGTAGCTGAATTATTAAGTAAGATTCTGTAACTAAAATACCGATGAACAAAACGAGCCACCGCCGTATTGTAATTGGGGATGTACACGGTCACTATCAAGGGTTAATGTCATTGTTAGAGGCAATTGCCCCAGCCGCTGATGATGAATTGTATTTTCTGGGAGACTTAATTGATCGCGGTCCCCAAAGCTCTCAGGTGGTCAATTTTGTTAAAAATAACTCCTACCCTTGCCTGTTAGGAAATCACGAGCAAATGTTGTTAGACATTCTCACAGGTGGCAAGGTACCTGGCTCCGTAGTCCAAGCATGGCTTTGTAGTGGGGGACAAGCGACAGTAGCCAGTTATGAAGCAGCGACAATTCCCCAAGAACACCTAGAATGGCTTTCCAGCTTACCAATATACTTAGACTTGGGGGATGTTTGGTTAGCTCATGCTGGTGTAGACCCCAGAATACCTTTAGAAGAGCAAACAGCACAGGAGTTGTGTTGGGTGCGTGATGAATTTCACAACATTACAGAACCTTACTTTCCAGACAAGTTAATCATTGTTGGTCACACCATCACTTTTACTCTACCAGGGGTGAATCCCGGTCAACTGGCTCAAGGACAGGGTTGGTTAGATATTGACACTGGCGCTTATCATCCCCGCAGTGGTTGGTTAACGGGATTAGACATTACAAACTGGTTAGTGTATCAAATCAATGTTTTTTCCTCGGAATGCCGAGTCATGCCGTTACAAGAAGCAGTGACCAATATTACTCCAGGGAAAGTGCCGGGTCGCCATAGTAAGAGGCGAACAAAAGCGGCATCATAGGGACTGGGTAATGGTGAGACAGCGCTGCAGGCGGGTTTCCCGACGCCACTCCCTTCAACGAGGGGAACCCCCGCACAGGGGTGGCTCCCCTAGGCGACTGCGTTCGCGAAGCGTGCGCCCTTGGCGCATACCCGTTCGCGTAGCGTCTCCGTAGGAGATAGGGGTAATGGGTAATGGGGGACAAGGGAAAAAAGATTGACACTCTCCTGCCTAAAGGCGAGGAGATTCTTGATTCAACGAGTCCACTTAGATTAGACCCCTTGCGGTATCTAACCCAGAGGTAGTTCTCTCCAAAGAGCGTTAACTTTCCGAGTGCCCCTC
>JAYKJH010000263.1:0-16326 GCA_035285345.1 Nostocaceae cyanobacterium
CGACTCCATTGCACCTCGTCCACACACTATGTAGTGAACATCTAAGCCTTGAGCTAATAGTAAAGTTAAGTTTTCAATCACTCGGTCAATCCCTTTCCGCTTCACCAATCGTGCTACTGATAAAACCACAGTTGCTGATTCAGGAATGTTATGTTTTTCGCGGATAGAGCGACCTAAATTATCAAGATTCTCTGGTGTTAGTGCGACACCAAATTTTTCTGGTCTGACAACAGGGTGAATAATTTGCGTTGGGGTATCAAAGTCAAATTTCTCCTTAAGCAAATCTTGTGTAAATTGACTATTAGCAACAACTGTTTCGGCTCGTTGCAGCGTTAATTGAAATAGCCAGTGCAGCAGTGGATTATGTAAAGGACAAATAGCTTCATCGCCGTGGACGTAGAAAAAATACCGAATTGGCAACAGATAGCTTAATAGTAAAATGCTCGGAAAATCGTAGCCATGTAACCATTCTATATAGCGGTAGCGATAGCAAAAATAAAGTTTAATCGCCATCACAAAAGACCCAATCATATTGACAATTTGCTTGAGAATACTAACTACTAGACCACCCTTCATAGCTCCCAAGCTAAACCAGCGATGCACGGGAAATTTTTGAGCTTTATCAAAGCTTTTATCTCCTGGATAACTACCCGTCAAAACAATTACTTTTTCCGGGTCTTGTAAACAACGATTGTAAGCATATTCTTCAATGCCACCTTCTTTGGGCAAGAAAACACGCGAGATAACTAAGATATCAGGAGCGGAAGTTTTTTCTTGGGCAACGGGATTAAGTTGGGAAATATTTTGCATGGTGCTTAAATCCTTTGTTATCTAATTATTTGAGCAAGATGCGGTTTGGAGCCATTAAGCTATTTTCATCATCTTGGTTTTTCCGGAGATTTTAGATGAGTAATTTCTTGGTAGTTTGCTAATTAATTCATGCTTTTAACCAAAGACAAGAATTGAGAGTAAGTTTGCTCCCAGTAATAGGAGTTAGCTACTCGCTGTTTACCCATAGATCCCATTTCTTTTCTCAATTCAGGATTTTCTATCAACTTGGAAATAGCTGCTGCTAAGGCAGGGGAATTCACAGGTGGAACCAGCAAGCCATTTTCGTTATCTGCAATTAATTCTGGTACAGCTGCAACATTGGTGGTAATAATCGGCAACCCATAGTGCATGGCTTCTATCAACACTATGCCAAAGGTTTCTTTGAGGGTAGGTAAAACAAAGATATCTGCATCTGAATATAACCTATAAACATTTTCTTGGTCGGAGCCGTCATGAAAAAATACATCTTTATTCACATTTAATTTCCGAACCATATTTTGCATTTGGCTGTAGTATGTTGGTGAACTCTTCTTCGGATTACCTACCAAATGAAGTGTAAAGTCTTTGTGATTTAACAGAGAAAAAGCTTCTATGAGATAGGTAAGTCCTTTAATAGGAAGATAGTTGGCTACACACAGAATTTGATGACCTTCTTTTGACTGATTTTTAGGCACAATCTGTAATGTTTTTCTATCTATTCCCGGTGGTAAAATCTGAATAGATGCACGACTAATACCCAAGGAAACTATCTCATCCTTGGAATATTCACTGTTAGTGACAATAATATCTGCCACAGACAATACAAGTTTGTGTTTCAAACCGTTAATCCAGCGGCGGAGAAAGAATTTATCGCTGGTTTCATAGCTCTCTAAGGAATGTACCAATATGATAATTTTCTGACCTCGAAAAATCCGTTGTACAAGGTTATGTAAAAGTAAATATTGACTAAAGTAATGGTCTTCAACAAAAATTCCCTGACATCTATAAAAGCGTAAGGCTAAAACGATAGATGTCAAAATATAGCCAATTAAAGGAATTAAAGACAGCCTGACTATAAGTTTTTTATGTAGGCTGATACATGCAACATCAAAACCTTCATTGGATAGGTATTTATAAAGGTTGTAGTTATAAAATTCTCCCCCTGTTTGCGGAGGAACTGCACCTAGGAAAAAAACAACTTTATTCATGTTAGTAAATTGGTAATGGGTAATGGGAAGTAATGACTAATGACTAATGACTTAACCCCGTTAACTGCATCATTTTCTGAGCATAATTAGCGACTTTGCAGTGGGTAGAAACCCAAGCTTGACCTTTTCTCAAGAGGTCAGGAGTTGCAGTATCATTAGCAACACGGATAATGGCTTTAGCGACGGATAAGGGGTTGTCGGGATTAACTGTCCACTCTGGTGCAAATTGCTGCAGAATTTCGTTAATTCCCCCAGTGCAACTACCGATAACTGGGACACCACAGGCTATAGCTTCTACTACAGTCCGACCAAAGGGTTCCCGTGGTGCGAGGGTAACAACTATATCTGCATATTTGTAGTAATCCTCAATGTTGAGAACTGGTGGGAGAATAGTGAAACGGTCTGCAACACCAGCAGCAGCAGCCATTGCTTGTAAATCATGAGTATAGGTTTTATCTGGTGATTCGTCGGGTCCAATAACTACTGCGTGATAAAAATGACCCATTTGTTTAAGATGGACAAGTACGGGAATGAGCGATCGCAGATTTTTATCATTGACAACTCCTGGTTTACTTAAGCGAGAGGGAGTCAGCATCACCCGCATACCAGAATTAAGAATAGAACGTAAATTTTCTGGAGGATAACTATTAGCAGAAACCTGATTAAATCTCTCAGTATCTACAGGTTGATAGATGATTCCTCGGACATTTGGCATTAACCTGCGAATATGTCCTGCTGTAAATTCGGAATTGCAAATAGCCTGGGGATTCATACATAAAAAACCCATTTTTCTGAGAAATTCGCCTAAAATGTTATAGGACATAATTAAGTCGTGACAAAAGTGATATACAGGACGACCACTGTGGCGAATTGCTGGTGAACCTAACATCAAATGCGGCATTACATACCAATCACTCAAGTTATCTAGAAGCAAAGGATAATCTTTTGGTTGCTGATTTATCCATCTCCAAGCACGGTGAAAAAACTTAGTCTGAGTTGGAGCTGCAATTAATTTCATGCAAGCAGAATAACCTAAATCCCGAAGGAACTTTTCTGTCAAGGAATCAGACCATACCAAAACACATAAATTATCCAATGCTCCCGTAGCTGCAAATCCCTTCACCAGTGACAGAAGTGATACGAGTGTCCCTCCTAAATAATTGAAACCACCTGGTAATAACAGTAATTTTTTTTTGCTAGATGCTTGAGCATTTATCGGCAATTCAGGGGAATTATTTAAATGATTTTGGTTGATTAACATGGATTTTTATCCTGATAGTTGCTGTTACATAAAAATTTATCAATCTATCTCCTATAAGAGGGTAATTTTTTGGATTTATCCAGCAGCATGGTACAAATTAAAGTCACAGGGATAACAGTCATTTCCATTTCCATTGTTGTGAAATTAAGGTGAAACATCACAAAGACTATTAAACACATTGGTCTAGACTGGCGGGTGTTATAAAGCCACAGCAACAGCGATATCCAAAAAATTAAGAAAATACCCGTACCTACCAAGCCAGACCTGTACAGTAATCTTCCTAAAATGAAACTGTGGGTTCCCACCTTTGCTGGTGCATAACCTGGTAAAACTCCTTCTCCTGGTACTACATGACCCAAAAATAAATGTGCATCTGAAGCTTCAGAAATTTCGACAAATGTGCGTCGGTAAATTTCTTGTCTTACTTCCGTAGAATCTTGGCGAAATCCACCAGTAGCTGATGCTGTATTGTTAGCACTAGAAAAAACTAAATTACTAACTAGTGGAACCGAGAGAGTAGAAAAGCTAACTATGGCTATTAGCGCACACAGAAACCAGATTCCAGCAGCTTTACCAACTGTTAATAAATAACGCAGACATAATACAATTGGTAACGCCACCCAAACAGCACGAGTTCCACTCGTCAGCAGCAAAAAGAATGAGGTAATAAACAGCAGCGAAGACCAAAGGCGATTTTTGATATCTAAAGCTAGTAAACAAATAAAACCCAAAAAGACAGCTAGAGATTCAGGACCATGAAAAAAATAAACATAACGCACCATACCTGGTAAAGAAGTATCGTCATAAAAGTAAGGTATTAAGTAGTTGCTGTTTCCGGCTCCCGGTATGTATTCTTCACCTTTACCTGTAAGAAATCCATAGACAGAACGCAGGGGAACATATTTAGCCTGATGCATTACAAAGAACAAAACTAACCAAAAAAGGAACATTGTTAGCACAGATACTGATAAAGCCCAGGCAATAACTTGTAACCGCACCCGCAGATTTTTACTTTGGATATACCAGAGGATGAAACCAACAGAAATCAATTCGTCTATTGGGACTAAAACATCACTTGGTTTGAATTCAATATTGTTATATTGGGTGTAAAAGTATGTATTTATTAAATCATACAAGCCAAATGCTATAACTCCTATTACTGAAACGCTGGGGCGCTTTAAATTAACATTACCGAAATTTAAAAATTCATAAGCACCTATTCCTAAACTTCCAAACAAGTAGAGATTTCTCCATCCCCACAACCACCAAAGTGGTATCAGAATAATGCAAGTACAAACCACTTTTTCCGTAAGAGTCAAACAATTCCAGCGAATAAATATTCCTGAAAACAAGCGGTCGTTATTTAGCCTCTGAACACCATTCATAGATATGTAATTAATGGTTAATTGCCGTATCTGATGCTGCTATTGATAAATCAGTTGAAGAGGACTGATTTATATTTCCCATAACCCACTAACTATTACCCATGTTTGATTCGTATAAATAACCTTCCGTTCGTGTTTCTACACCGTTAATAACTAGACCGACAATTTTTGCTTGATGTCTGGTAAGTTGTTCAATACTGTTGTGAAATGGGTTACGATTGCTGGTATCTGGTCGAGCTACAAACAGAACATTGGATATTACTTTTGCCATCAAAACTGCCTCGCCAGTCAGATTGACAGGGGAACTATCAATTAGCACATAGTCGTAATTTTCCGCTACTTGTGCTGAATTCAAATGTTGCTCAAATTCTCCGCGAGCAATAAATTCAGCTATTTTCTTACTTTCTGGTTTTAGCATTAGCAAATCAAGATAAGGACGGACATTTACCAGCATCAATTCTTTGTCCGATATAACTCGCTGTTGATAATCAAAATACTGGCTCAGTTGGGCTTTACGAAAATCACCATCAACTATTAACACCCGAAATCCTAAGTTAATTAGTGCATAAGCCAAGCCTAGGGTAATTGTTGTTTTACCTTCTCCAGAAGTGGCGCTGGCTATCATTAACCTCCCTTTTTCTAAGGGTAGGAGACTGATAGCTGAAGCTAATCTTTGAAACTCTATTTCCTCTGCTATCTGTTGCTCTATTTTCATTACTAAAGCTTTGATATGGGGAATACTTGCTAATACTGGTATCTTTGTTTGCTGAATATCCTTGGGACTGAGAGAAGGGTTGCGGCTTTCCATAAACAAGATAATCGCTGCACTACCAAAGACTGATCCCAGTAATCCCCCCAGCAGCATCAACTTAGGCTTAGGATTAGAAGGTTCTAGTTCTCCGTTAGGTTGGTCAAGGACTTGGACGCTGGGATAAGCGCTGAATGCTCCCAGTTTTGCTTGTTCTGCTTGTGCTACCACACCGTGATACACCCCTTCAGCAATTTCGTAGCGTGATTGCAACTGTTGCAATCGCTCTTGCTGAGCTGGAAGAGACTTGAGTTGAGTCTGCAGTTGCTGAAGTTCCGTTTGCAGTTGTTCAGCCTTTTTCTGCATTGCGGCACCTTGGCTTTCTGCTAGCACCTGTTCTTTAATCAAGCTAGCGGTGTTGTCTCCGGCTTTGGTGTCCACTCTGGTAACATTACCAGCTGTGTCTGCAATTTGTCGGTCTAATTGGCGACGCAAGACATCCCGTTGCGATCGCAAATCCTGTACTTGGGGATGGTCGTTAGTAAACTTGCTTTGCAATTGTGTCAAATTAGCTTCAATTTCTGACAATTTTTGGCGAATAAACTGGTATTCTTTGTTTTCTGCTAACCGGGCTGACTGAATTGCTGCATTAGGCGCTAAATTCAGCCTTTGCGATAGTTTTTGGACTTTTTCAGCATTCGCTTTCGCCTCCGATAGGGCTTGCGATCGCTCCCTCTGAAGATTGTTCATGGTTGCAATCAATTCCTGAGTCTGCTCTTTACTGCTAACTAGACTGGTCGATGCTTGAAATTCAGTTAAATCCCTTTGCGCTTGCAGTAATTTTTGTTGCGCTTGCTTGACTTCTCTTTGAATAAATCGTGACCGTTGGATGGCTTCATCTTCACGTAATTCTTGCAAGCGATCGCGAAATGCTACAATCAGCAATTTGGCTCGCTGACGTGCCAATTCTGGATTAGAACCCTGAACACTTAAAGAAATCACCGTGGATTCGCTTTCCGGTGTCATCTTAAATAAAGTTTTATAATCGCTAAATATTTTGTATTTATTTTTCTCTGGATCTCCCAGCCACACTTTTTTAATTACATGGTCACTTAAAGCTATAGAAGAGAGAATTTTTAAGGGATTCAATTGTTGTGAAAAAACGATTTCTCCTTCTTTAAATTTTCCTAATTTACCTAAATCAGCATCTAAATCACTCGTGACATTTGGTAAAATTAACTGTGCTTTATTCGTCCAAATCCGAGGTGTAAATTTAATATTGGCATAGGTTATTGCCAGCAAAACTGTATTATAAATAACTAACAGTTTCCAGTGCTTGATAGCAACTTTTGCAATTCGATTCATGGAATTGATAACTCCCAAAAATTGGCTGGCATTTGCTAATTATTAGATGGACTACTCCCAGAAAATATAAATCACAATCTTTTCTGGGATATCTGTTCCTAATCACAAGATAGCGCTGATTATAGATTAGGGATTGGGAATAAATTATTGCCTATTGCCTAGTCTCTACTCCCTATTCCCTAATCACTATTTATTTGCGCCCCTGTTTACGAAGGATATCTCTCTAAGAGATGTTCTGCTAACTTCGGTCCCGCAAATAAAGTTCCTTGAAACCGAGGTGGTGGATTTAAAATCATCCGTTCAAGGCTTTCCAGCGACAAACAGTATGAGATACCAAATGATTCTATACTTTGAGCCAACAATAGTTGATGGTCATCAATATGTTCTTGATAACGAGCTAGCCTTGGTAGCAGCACAAAAGAGGCTTTGTGTATAGCCAACGCTCTCGTTAAACCGTCACCCGCATGAGATATCACCAAGCGGGAATTGTCTACTTTTTCCATCAACGTGTTGAATTCAACTATGGGTGTAGTTGTGACAAAAGGATATTTAGCTAGTGCCGATACATCAGTGTTGTAGTGTTGCACAAATACACTTTCTGAAATTACTCCCGATTCCAAAAGTATGCTCAACCAATTAATAGCACGCTCAAAGGGATAAGGAATAGTTCCCAAACAGACAGTTATCATTTTTTTCACCTCTATTTAACCCAGCAACTATTAGACATATCCTTTAAACATTGCCTTGGGATATTTAGTAGGTAAGTCCGGCCATTGCACGTAAAGCTCGTTGCAGAAAAAATATACTAATTTGGCTGACAAACTCAGTTCTTTAGACCTGGTGATACTTTCCACGAAGATAAAACGCTTGCCAAATATCCTGGCTGCTAGGGAAAAATTCACAGCAATACTAGCCCCAGTAGAAATAATTAAATCCGGCTTTTCTTTAGCAATAATCCCTAGGGTTCGAGGAATATTTGCTAAAAACGGCATAATTTCTCTTGGTCCTTGGTAGGATAACCAATAAACTTTTTCATGCCGTTTATTAAGCTCTTCTGTATCTTTTTTATGGTCAGTTACCCATACTCTTTCATGATGTGACCAAAAGGGTTCTAGATATTTCATTGTTGCAAAATGACCGCCGGAAGTACAAACCAGTAATATTTTCATGTCTCACCACAACTTGACGAAATTTAAGCATTGCAAACTATCCTGTTGTGCAAAACTGGTCTTAGATGCTTGCAGCAACTTGGGTTAGATATCCGCAGATATCTCTGTCTACATATTTATAGCTGTATAATTTTTCAGCAAATCAAATCCTGATTTTGGTTACAGTTTACCACCTACATCCACTGATAGTTTGAATCCAAAGCTCTCGACAATTCATTGTAGAAAATACCCGTTAGAAGTAAATGCCAAAACTAATTTCACCCAGTTGGCACCACCCTGATTTAAAGCCTGGAAATCACTACTGCTGCTATGTGCCAGATGCTAAGAGTAGTAAAAAATGCGCGTGTCTTAGTGGTCAAAACTTTTGCATGACAGCATTCCTAGAGTTGTCGCTTCATCAGGATTTGCACCATAAAATCCTAACTAATGGGAGATGTCAATCAACCAAAATATATCTACTATCCAGCGACAAGTTTTGTTTTCTAGCTATCAATTCAACAAATGCACATTCATTTATGTGCCTCAGCTTTACTTCTTTAAATGTATATGCGGTTGAAAAATTTGTCCGTAAAATTTTCGTAAAGTTTCCAGAACTATCCGGTTTATTACGCAAGTCATAGTTTTGAACTACTATGAGATTTTTGCCTATTTAAAGAATATTAGCTGGTTGACACTCAAAAGAAACTATGGTAAATGTTCGCCAGAAAACCAATATTTTATATTATAAAGAAAATATGAAGGTTTTTCAGAGAAATATAGCAGTAAATATTATAATTGTAAGAGAACGCAATTTTTAAACAGCTTACATCAATTAGATATGCGTTTATTTATCAGCTAAATATTAATTTAAATGAGAGTTTTTTAGATGAGATTTAGGTTTTAATATTAAGCACAGACGCGATATATCACGTCTGTATAAACTGATATCCTACTCCCTCGTTCTAATTCTCTGACGATGACAAAACCTGATTGCCAAACTGAAGATAAAATTGAGATTGATAAGTACTAACAGAAACCCACTTATTAGCAATTGGCATCCGCCAACCAGTACCGAAAGCACGGTCAGTAATTTTCAATCCAGGTGCTGCTTGTCTGCGCTTAAACTCTGCACGCGCTACCATCTTCAGCACCCGATCCACTGTCGTGGGGTCATGTCCAGCAGCGACAATTTGTGTTGCTGATTGGTGGTTGTGAATTAGGCGTTGCAAGATGTCGTCTAGGATATCGTAAGGTGGTAAAGAATCCTGATCCACTTGACCGGGTTTGAGTTCCGCACTTGGTGCTTTGCTGAGGACGTTTTCTGGAATGATAGGAGAGTCTTGATTCCTGAGTTCTGAATGGTGTAGGAATGGGGTTTCTCTTCCCTTGTCTAATGCGGATGGATGGGAGTTTAACCAATGACAAATGGAATAAACGCGGGTTTTGGGAACATCAGCAATAACTGCTAACCCCCCATTCATATCACCGTAGAGGGTGCAGTAACCCACAGCCATTTCTGATTTATTCCCCGTGGACAGGAGGAGATAATTAAACTTGTTGGCAATCGCCATTAATATGTTGCCACGAATGCGCGACTGAATATTTTCCTCCGCCAACCCAAAGGGGGTATTAGTAAACAATTCAGCTAAAGTTTGGTCATAACCTTGCATTAATTCACCAATCGGTATAGTGTTTGTTTGAATACCCAAATTGGCTGCTAATTGCAAGGCATCGCTAATAGAATGCTCAGAACTATAGGGCGAAGGCATCAAGACACCGAGGACATTTTCTTTACCCAGTGCTGCCGTTGCGATCGCTGCTACTAAAGAAGAGTCAATCCCCCCACTCAACCCCAATAATACTTTATTAAAGCCACACTTGCGGGCATAGTCGCCGACTCCCAGCACCAAGGCCTGCCAAATTTCTTCATCTTCGCTTGCGGATGCTGGTGCTACAGAACTGAACACTAAATCCTGCTGCACCTCGTCAAATTCTACTACTGCTACATCCGTCGCAAAACCCGAAAGACGACATACTACCTCCCCTTGACGGTTGAGAGCAAAACTCCGACCATCAAAAATTAAATCATCATTACCCCCTACTTGATTCGCATAAATAATAGCTTGTCCAAACCGCACCGCACTATGCCTTAACATAGTTTCTCTGAGTTGCTGTTTCCCTACACTGTAGGGTGAAGCTGACAAATTAACAATCAAATCTACACCCAATCTTGTGAGGTCAACAATCGGGTTCACTGCATAACTACGCTTACCCCAAAATTGCTCATCATTCCACAAATCTTCGCAAATTGTCACCCCAATCCGGACATCATCCACACAGAAAAAATTAGCTTGCAACCCAGGTTCAAAATAGCGGTTTTCATCAAACACATCGTAATTTGGTAGAAGGCGTTTGTGAAAAAATTCCTGGATTTTTCCCCCTTCTAAAACAGCAATGCTATTAAATAAATGCTTACCCCCACTGATGGCATCTTGGTGATTTACTGTCACCGTTCCCACTAATACAACTATATTTGGCGGTAAATCTTGCGCCAATTGCTGTAAGCTGCTATACATAGCCTGCACAAACCCAGGATTTAATAACAAATCCCGTGGTGGATAACCACACAAAGACAGTTCCGGTGTCAACAGCAGCCGCACACCTTGGGAATACGCTGCTCTTGCTGCCTGTAAAATATTATTGGCATTACCAGACAAATCACCAATTATCGGATTAAGTTGAGCGATCGCAATTTTCATGGTAGTCATTAGTCATTAGTCATTAGTCATTAGAAAATTAAATAAACACTAAAGGTTTATCTTTCAATGGCGCAAAAGCCTCGGCATCAAACTTATACAAACTAGCAGGACGACCTGCACCTCGCGTAACTTTAATTCCCGTATCGCACAAAAATCCCAACTTCAATAACCGCGCCCGGAAATTAGAATAATCAGCAAAATTTTCTCCTAAAACTGTCGTATACAACTGATATAAATCGCTCAACGTAAACATTTTTGGTAAAACTTCAAAAGCTACAGGACTGTACTCCAATTTATTTTGCAAACGCCGATGTCCGTAAGTCAAAATTTCATTGTGATCGAAGGCTAATTGTGGTACTTGCTTTACCGGATACCAGGCAATTCCACTCACTCCATCGGCAATTAATTCTGCTTCTTCAAACCGCACTAAGGCAAAGTAACTTACTGATAAATAACGTATCCCATAACTATTTGTTTCTTCTCTGGGGTCGCGATTTGGTCCGCCAAAAGTGTATAACTGTTCTAGATAAAGATTCTTGACGCGAATCTTTTCTGCTAAGATGCGATATGCCGCATCTTCTAGAGACTCCCCTTGACGTACCAAAGTCCCAGGAAGACACCAATAATTTAAGTGTGGTTCTTGCTGGCGCATTACTAACAGAACTAACAACCGATTCTGGGCAGTATCCACAGAAAAAATTACATTATCAACACCTACCTTAAAATCCGCTAACGGTTGTTGATTTACGGGATCTGCAATCTTTTTTTGGGTGCGTCCTGGCATTGGTACAACTTTTCTCGCTTAATATATGCTTCTACAGGAAGCGTCAGGGTTTGCGCGTCTCCTGTTTGTCGATATGCTGTAGAGGAAACATCCAAACCAGTCAAGCTGGCAATGGTTATCCTTCCTCCCAACTGTCGTATTATTTCCAGACTATCCCCATCAATTGCATATCCCGGACGCGGAATTACCAATAACTCCACTTGCCTTAATAAATCTTCAATTCGATACCAGCGTGGTAGCTGATTTAACAAATCAGCGCCAATTACCAAAGTAAATTCCCCTGACTCCCAACGCTGTTGGGCTTTCTCCAATGTCTCTAGGGTACGCCAACTACTCAATTCCTGGTGCAAAGCCACATTATGAGATGATGACTTGATATCCCAAATCAACAGCCTTAACATCTCAGCCCGATGTTCCAAAGGCGTTTGTCCCGACTTAAACGGATTATCAGCAGCCCACACCGCTACCCAATCAAAATGCTGTGACAACCAACTGATAATCGCTTGATGTCCAGCCGTCGGTGGATCTGCACTTGTACCAAAAAGAGCAATTTTAGTCATTGGTCATTAGTCATTAGTCATTAGTTATTAGTTATTAGTTATTAGTTATTAGTCATTAGTCATTAGTACTTATCAATGCCCCATGCCCCATGCCCTATGCCCCATGCCCTATGCCCCATGCCCTATGCCCCATGCCCTATGCCCCATGCCCCATGCCCTATGCCCTATGCCCCATGTCCCTCGTCTTTTGAGTCAACTTTTGTAACTCACCAGAAATCTCTACATTCACCGCTACAGGATTATCTAATTGTCGTGTTTCCTGTGGTAAACTCGCCACGGACGCTGCGGTGTGTGAGCGAATCTCCCCTAGAGACTGTTGCGGTTGCACCCGTTTTCCTTCCTTAATCACCAACTGCAACAAAGGCTGCTCACCCACAGCCGTTTCCGTCACTAACCCCAACCTATCCCCTTGCACCTTTTCCCCATCAAATCGGCGGAAAATCTGTTTCCTTCCTGGGTAAGTCAGCTTACCAGTTGCGGACTTCATGACGGGAATACCATTAATATCCACTAGTTTGTATACCCCATTTACTGGCGTTCCCGTCACCAGTCGCGTACCTATGCCGTAACTATTAATTTCGGCACCACATGCTTTTAATCTGGCAATTTCCCACTCATCTAAATCACCACTGGCAATGATTGACACCCCTGGAAGGAGCGATCGCACTTCTTGGGACAATGCCACTAAATCTCCCGAATCCAAGCGTACCCCAGTTAATGTCATCTCCCCCGACTTCACCAATTCTGCCAATCCCTTGGCAGCGGCGATGGTATCGTAAGTATCAATTAACAATGACGCCCCCGGAAAATAGCGATGGAAAGCGCTAAAGGCAGCATCCTCATTACCTTCCATCGCTGATAGCGCCATAACTAAAGCATGAGCCATCGTACCACTAGGCTGCTGTCCCAGTTGCAGCGCAGCTAACACATTTGACGTGGCATCAAATCCCGCTGCTAACGCCGCTCTGGCAGCCCACAGGGAGGCTTGGGGACTAAACGCCCTCCGAGTACCAAACTCCAGCAGCTTGGCTTCCTTACCCGCCACATCTCGCATCCTAGCGGCGCGGGTAGCAATTAATGTTTGATAATTCAGAGTATTCAACAGGTAGGTTTCTACGATTTGCGCCTGCCATAGGGGCGCTTCCACCCGTAACAGCGGTTCATTCGCAAACACTGCCGTACCTTCTGGCACAGCCCACACATCGCCAGTAAAGCCCCCCGACCCTAGCAGCGACCAAAAGCTATCTGGTGCATGGGCAAAAATCCCTGTTGCCTGCAAAGCTGCTATTTGCTGCGGACTAAAGCGAAATTTCTCCAAATAATCCACAACCTGCTCCAGCCCCATAGCAATCAAATAGCCAAAACCTGACGGTAAGCGGCGCACAAACATCTCAAAGCTAGCCCAGCTTTGCTCTATGCCTTCCCCTGTGTAACAAGCTGCCATCGTCAGTTGGTACAGGTCTGTGAGCAAGCTGTAGTCACCAGCACCTAGCGTCAGTTCCGACTGCTGATTGCTGCGATTCAAATTGTCCAGGGTTGGGGAAATAGTCATGACCAGAATACCCTTTCCAGAACGCTTATTTTAATTATAGTATATTTTACCAAAAATATTTTAGTTAATTTGAATGAGATTAGCCAAATTTTCCCTTTTTAGGGTTTTTTTTGGGATATTTTTGGTACTTATAAGATAAATATTATATTTTTAATAGTTGAATACATATTAAATAAATCTGTTAGCCTCTAGTCCGGAAGAAAGTAGTTTAAGCTACCAATAGTTGTATTTTTTTTGTAACAATGATTGTTGAAAATAACTAAGGAATATAAAATAAAAATTACAAGTTCCCATCTAATTCCTTTATTTGATAAACTATTGCAAACATCTCAAAAGAGATATTGCGATTTTTCTGAAATTATCAAGAAAATAACCCGCTGAACAAAAACAAAACTAGACTATATAAATCTCAATTAAATCTGCTGGATAAAAATCAGGAGAGGAGTCCTATGGCTATTTCCAAGACCTTTGAAAAGCTGACTCGATATCTGACTGAAGCTGCAATGGAGATTTTTAGTCCTGACCATGATAACTATCCTCTAATTGGTGTTCAACCATTTACAGGCGAACCATATAAACAAAAACATGCCGACTCTTGGTAATTAACAAGCTTGGATGAGTCAATCACATAATTCGGTGGATAACAAAGCCTAAATCCACCGATTTTTTTATTCCTAATGACTAATAATTAAAAAAAATGACACACAAAAATAGGGGCAAAGCCTTTACCAAACTCAATGCTTTACCCCCTGATGAATAGATGAGTATCACGCCTCACTTTACTTTTTCCCACTCCTGACGCTGAATGGGTATCCCTGGTAAAAAAAATCTGTAAATAATATGGCTACAACAGCCCAGTTGTTAGTTTATCGTTGTATGATGATAGTGGCACTCTCCTCAGACTGTTCTGATACGGATAATTTAACATCCCACTGGAGAGCGTAAAGTAGGGGAAACGACAAAAACCCTACACCACTAACTAACAACCGGGTGTGTGCCAATCGGTTTTTACTATCTAGGTATCCGTGACCACCCGCCCCCTGACGTCGTTCTCCTTTGGGAAGCGATTTGCAGGACAAACAGAAAAACTCCTGCGCTGGTAATGCAGCATAGATGGTGGTTTCATCTCTGCTGCATATCCTGATTATGAACCCATAAACCTCTAATAAAAGACTTATTTCAGAAAAATTTATAATTCATCTGGAAGCAGAAACAAAACTTAGTGGTTCGCTTCCCTGACGTTGCTGTTGTTGTTGGCGGTTAAACTCTTTCTGTTCTGGAGTTAACAAGTTGTAATCATCAATGCTGGGTCGCATATCCCACTGTAATTCTGCCAAAACCAGTAAACTAAGACCCATGACCAACCCAGTGGTGAGAAACTGCCAACCACCAACATAGGGTAACAGGATAATACCAGCAAGATGAATCAATGCCATGATTACAAAGGTACGCGATCGCATCCCCAACCCTGTGCCCAGATACCCTAGCGCACTTAATCCTAACCACAGAGGACACAAGTGCATCAACACCTCTCCCCATCCGAGAAAGATACCCAAGTCAGTTAGGGTAACACCTGCAAGCATCAATATAGCCCAGTAATATACTACCCAGCGCAGCCGTTCCACACTCACCCAAAACCAGGTCAAACCTACCATCCCTACGGTACCGATAACAGTTAGGATTGACCAAAAAATCGCTTGGGTGTACCAGCTAATGGGTAGAAATTGGGCTGTGAGGAAAATTATGGCTGAGATTGCACCCCAGAGGAGAAAAACTTGGTCGATGCGCGTATAAAATCCTGATAGCAGCTTAATGTTACCTATTTGTAAATTCAGTCGCAGTAGACCTTGTAAATCTTGAAAATCGAGGGCTTCTTGTTTTTCACGTAGTAGCGGCTGTGAGAAACTAAAGTTCGTCATTGAGTTTCTATGTATTTCTTTAATAATCTTAACAAATATTAAAACTTGGACGGTACACTTTTTACAAGATTTCTCTAGAAATTTTTGGGAATTAATATTTTGCGTATACTCAAGTAAATATTTTTACTCAAAAAACACATAACTAAAACTTATCGCTGTGACATCCGAAATATCCAGCGATTCATTTGTTATTGAATTTGTGTAAACAAACCATAAATCAAATCTTACAGTGATGTCTCATTCTCACTTTATTCCTGGGTTATCCCCAGGGACAAGGACAAAGATTTCATTCCTTGTCTTCTCTGTCTCACCGCCAGCCATACCACATAAATTAATGTAAAAATTATTACGAATATATTTTTTGGATAAATTTTAAATAAAGAGTATATAAATAAACATGATAATCTGCGTAATAGGAAAAATAGGAGGCATTATAAACATGTATAAAAAAAATGTATCTAGACAGTGAATTATGCCAGTTCCAAACTTAGTGCGAGCTTTATTAAGGACAGAGCAACTAAACACTAGTGCTTACTTACAAAGTTTTACTGATGAATTCAGTAGTTTAAGTACTAACTATACTGAAAAAAGCAGTTTTGGCGCTCGGAGTAGCTTTGATACTAAGGAAGAGGTGATGGCAGATGTCGCCTCTGTGTCCCTCAAGGGAGAATTTGATAATTTTATCACTAGTAGCGGAAGGACTAACGTCGCAGACTATGCGGGGAACACTCTGGCTAGCGCACGGGTGATTAGCGTCGGTTCCACCACCACCACCTTTAGTGATTGGGTAGGTTCCACAGATACCAACGATTACTATCGCTTCACTC
>JAYKJH010000264.1:0-22351 GCA_035285345.1 Nostocaceae cyanobacterium
GGCGCAGATCCCCTTCTATTTGGTAGTTAGTTTCTACTTCAGCCCGCAGTGCTGCTACATCAGCATCACTGAGATCCTTAATTCTGGTGTCTGGGTTAACTCCAGTAGCGGCTAAAACTTGTTGTGAGCGTGTTAGCCCAATTCCGTAAATGTAAGTCAGACCAATTTCCACACGCTTGTCGCGTGGTAGGTCTACACCGGCAATCCGTGCCACAATTAATTTCTCCCTACTCTTGTCTTCAGTGCTGTAAATTTACTGTTAGGGGTGATGCTTTCCTCGCCAGCGTTTATACTGGCAGTTAGTAGATCGCTCTAACCTTGACGTTGTTTGTGCTTTGGATTGACACAAATTACCATCACTCTACCCTTACGGCGAATGACGCTGCATTTCTCACAGATTTTCTTGACTGAGGCTCTAACTTTCATGCCGTTTTTGTTTGACTCCAAATTCTACATTATACCAATTTTTGAACAAATACCTCTGAGCAATTGTTTTAATTGACAATGCTTATCTGGTTTATAGTATCTCTGATTACATAAATTTACATTGTTAGGTAATACAAAGGTAATTGTACGTTTTGTCAAGTAGTAATACCTCAACTTAAGTGGGACAAAGTGAGTGAATAATCTCCTAGCAAAACATTGATCTACCAGGGCAGCAAAATCATCTGCACAAATGCCAATTCGGCTTTATTGTTTGCTTGCCGCGACTAAATCTTGCTCAGTTGATACTGATTGCTACTTCTTGCGAAGGCGATAAGTAATTCTACCCTTTGTCAGGTCATAAGGTGTTAACTCTACTTTGACGCGATCGCCTGGTAGGATTTTGATGTAATTTCGGCGGATCTTGCCAGAAATATGAGCTAGGACGTTAAAGCCATTATCCAGATCGACGCGGAACATGGCGTTAGGCAGTGACTCGGTCACTGTACCTTCCATCTCGATTAAATCTTGCTTAGACAAGTTGTTATTTCCTCAACTCAACAGGTACTGGTTCAGCTTCAGCTTCTATGTAACTGACGCATATCGCAGCTTGGCAACCAAATCAATGGTTTATTAATATATCTTATCCAAAATTTTCAATGGATTTAAGATGTGAAAGTGGGTAATGGGTAATGGGTAATTACCCCATCTCCCATACCCGATGCCCTATTCTCATACACTAAGAGTGGATGACCTTTTTCAGGTCTTCAGTGACTGATTCTTGGGGTTGATCGCCATTAACCAACACCAATTGCTGGCGTTCGTGGTAATAATCAATCAAGGGAGCAGTTTCTTCACGGTAAATAACCAGGCGACGACGGATGATTTCCTCGCTGTCGTCTTTACGACCGCGTTGCAGTAACCTAGCGACGACTATTTCATCAGGGACTTCTAGATTGACTACTTTTTCGCCATGATGATCTAACCTGTCGAGTAGTCCTTCTAAATAATGTGCCTGAGTCACCTTGCGAGGAAAGCCATCCAAAATCCAGCCATCTTTAGTATCAGGTTTGCCCAGACGTTCCTCGACCATTGCTTGGACTAGTTCATCGGGAACTAATTCACCACTATCGACGTAACTCTGAGCCTTGATACCCAAAGGTGTTTGGTCTTTCATGGCTTGACGGAGGATATCACCCGTAGAAATATGGGGTATATTCCAGTAATCAGCCAAGGTTTTCGCCTGCGTACCTTTACCAGAACCTGGCAGTCCCAAGAAGATTAATCGCGTCACTATTGTTTCACCATTCCTTCGTAGCGCTGAGAGATCACATAAGTTTGGATTTGCTTCGCCGTGTCAATTGCTACACCAACCAGAATTAACAGCGAGGTAGCTCCCAATCCCCTAAATGTTGGTACTCCTACAGCACTTTCGACCGCAGTTGGGATAATAGCAACCAAACCTAAAAAAACTGCTCCTAGGAATGTCAGGCGGTTGAGTACTCCCTCCACATACTCGCTGGTTGCTTTCCCAGGACGAATACCAGGAATGCTAGCGCCCATTTTCTTCAGGTTCTGTGCCATATCCACGGGGTTAACAATCAAAGAGGCATAGAAATAGCTAAAGAAAACGATTGATACTAAATACACCAAGGCATAGACCCAAGAACCGGAATGACCGGGCTGGAGATAATTAGTAGCAATATTAATCAAGACGGGGTTCTTGGTAAAGTTAGCCACAAACATCGGCAAAGCCAGGATGGAAGCCGCGAAAATAATCGGCATCACACCGCCTTGGTTAAGACGCAGCGGTAGGTAACTGCGCTGTTCTTGTAAAAGTCGGCGACCTACTTGACGACGGGCGGAGATAATGGGGATGCGACGTGTTCCTTCCTGCACAAATACAATACCAACAATCGTTACCAGGAAGATAATCAGCAGTACAATTACCCGTCCAATGACTTCCCTGCCACCTGTTTGGGCTAACTCAATAGTCTGTCCCAGGGATTTAGGAAGTGTGGCAACAATATTGACAAAAATCAACAAAGATGCTCCATTACCAATACCGCGCTCAGTAATCAGTTCCGATGCCCACATGACAAACATCGAACCAGCTACCAGAGCGATCGCGGTTTCAGCAATAAAAAACGGTCCGTAGTTATTTGCAAAGGGTTTAAGCCAAATAGCTGCAATGAACACGCTTTGTAGTATCGCCCATCCCAAAGACACATAGCGTGTAATTTGGGATATTTTCCGCCGTCCAGCTTCCCCTTCGTTTTTCTGTAAATTTTCTAAAGAAGGGATGGCAGCGGTGAGCAATTGGATGATAATCGAAGCATTAATGTAGGGCAAAATCCCTAGAGCAAAAATGCCCAAGGTTGACAGCCCACCTCCAGAAAAGATATCCAACAAGCCGAATAAGGCATTATTACCTTGGAGAGCAGAAGCAAAGGCATCACGATTAATCCCAGGTACGGGTAAGAAAATGCCTAAGCGAACCAAAATTAAAATACCAACGGTGACAAGCAGCCGTCCTCTTAGCCCAGCTGCTTGCGCCATCTGCATAAAGGTTTCTTGAGCCGTTGGGGCTTTGTCTCGACTGATCATAAAGGGGTACCTAGTTAAGTTATCCAGGCACTGGAAGCGAGTCGATGACGTTTGAGTGGGCTGTTTATGGCTCTCACCCTATAGTTTCACAACTCCCACCAGATGCCTCAATTTTGCTCCGAGCACCGCTCGTGAAAGCTGCCGCTTTGACGGTCAGAGGAACGTTCAATTCCCCATTCCCCAAAATTTTCAGCGGTCCGCGATTAGAAGTGACAATACCTGCTTGTGTTAAGGAGTCCAGAGTTACTTCACTATTGGCAGGGAGCGATGCCAGCTTATCGACATTAATCGTAGTGTACTGTTTTCGATTAATAATCGGAAAGCCTTTGAGTTTAGGTATACGGCGATACAACGGTTGTTGACCCCCTTCAAAACCAGGTCGAGTACCGCCACCAGAACGGGATTTTTGACCGCGCATACCTAAACCAGCGCTAGCACCTTGACCGGCAGATATACCGCGACCTACACGACGACGGCGTTTTTTGGAGCCTTTTTGTGGGCGAACGTCAGATAGTCTCATAAGCGAAACATTTGCTAAAAATTAGTTATTAGTCATTAGTCATTAGTCATTAGTCACGAATCAAGACCAGGACTAAGGACAACTGACTAATTTAGATGAACAGATTTTCCAGGGGAATGCCACGATCCTCGGCAACTTCACCAAAGGTACGCAGGGTAGAAAGGGCGTTAACGGCGGCTCTGGCATTGTTTAAGGGGTTGTTGGAACCAAGTTGCTTTGCCAGAACGTTACGCACACCAGCAAGCTCCAGAACGGTACGGACAGCACCACCGGCAATTACACCAGTACCGGGTGCCGCAGGTCGCATAATCACTTTTGCACCACCCCCGGTACCATTAATCGGATGGGGGATGGAGTTGGATTTAGTGATGGGAATATCAATCAGATGCTTTTTGCCGTCGGCTACGCCTTTTTTAACGGCACCAATTACATCCGAGGCTTTACCTACTCCTACACCTACTTGACCGCGTTCGTTACCAACGACGACAATTGCCCGGAAGCTAAGTTTTTTACCACCTTTAACGACCTTGCTGACGCGGCGTATTTGAATAACCCGCTCTTGCCAATTGGTTTCTTCTTTTTTAGTACGGTTAGCTTTACGACGACCAGTTGCCATATTATTAAATACCTCGTGTTTATTGCCATTTGTCCAGAGTCATTGTCAGAGTGCTAATGACTAGTGACTAATGACTAATGACTAATGACAAATTTAGAAATCTAAACCAGCCTCGCGTGCTGCTTCGGCTAAAGCTTTGATGCGACCGTGATAGAGGTTTCCCCCCCGGTCAAAAACTACCTTGGTAATCCCTTTTTCTAGAGCGCGCTCAGCAATTAACTTACCAACTGTGGTGGAAGCTGTGCAGTTTGCACCCGATTGTAATTTAGATTTCACTTCTGCCTCTACGGTAGAAGCGGCTACCAAGGTATGATGCTGCGTGTCATCAATTACCTGGGCATAAATATGTTGCTGGGAGCGAAATACGGCTAGCCTAGGACGTTCGGAGGTGCCGCTAACTTTAGCGCGAACACGTCTGTGACGACGCTGCTTTGATTCTCTACGAGTAAGTTTCATAATTACTTCTTACCTGCCTTACCAGCTTTACGTCTGACTACTTCACCGGCATAGCGAATTCCTTTACCTTTGTAAGGCTCAGGGGGACGCACGGCACGGATTTTAGCTGCGGTGTTACCTACTATTTCTTTGTCGTAACCGCTGACGATGACGTTGGTATTATTTTCGACTGCAAACTGAATGCCATCGGGAGGAGCAATCTGTACCTGATGGCTGTAACCCATGTTTAATACTAGGTTACGACCTTGCACTTGTGCCCGGTAACCAACGCCTTGGATTTCTAATCGGCGTTGAAATCCTTGGGAAACTCCTTCGACCATATTGGCAACCAAGGTACGGCATAAACCGTGCATTTGGCGAGCTGTACGGGAATCATCTTGGCGTTGAACCAGCAGGGTTTGGTCTTGCTGCTCTATCTTCACTTGTTGAGGAAGTTCGCGTGCTAGTTCACCTTTAGGACCTTTGACAGCTACTTTATTGCCATCAATGGTGACGGTGACTTTGTTTGGAAGAGTAATTGGACGTTTACCAATACGTGACATGATGTTTTATCCTTTGTCATTAGTCATTAGTCATTAGTCATTAGCTAGTGACTGGTGAGTAGTGACTAATTACTACCAGACGTAGCAAAGTACTTCGCCACCGAGGTTTTGACGGCGTGCTTCCCGGTCGGTCATAATGCCATGAGAGGTAGAAATAATGGCAATGCCGATGCCGCCTAGAACTCGTGGTAATTCTTTTTTGTTGGAGTAAACTCGCAGACCTGGTTTGCTGACGCGCTTGAGGGTGGTGATTAGGGGTTGGCGATTTTTACCTTTGTATTTCAGTGAAATAACCAAGTTGCGCTTTACACCTTCACCGGATTCTTCAAAATCTGTGATATATCCTTCTTCCCGAAGCACTCTAGCAATGCTGCGAGTCATTCTTGTGGCTGGCACTTGTGTTGTTTGATGCCTTGCCAAATTCGCATTGCGGATGCGCGTGAGCATATCTGCAATTGTATCGTTTGCCGCCATGTTCCCTCTTTAGATAACTTCGATTCCCCGCCCTTAAGGGCGGGGTCTATACTTCCCGGAAGGGCATTCCCATTGCTTTTAATAAGGCACGACCCTCTTCGTCGGTTTTAGCTGTGGTGATGATGGAGATATCCAAACCACGAATTTGGTCAATGCTGTCGTACTCGACTTCCGGAAAGATTAGCTGCTCTCTCACACCCAGGGTATAGTTACCGCGTCCATCAAAACTTTTGGGACTGATACCGCGAAAGTCCCGAATTCTGGGTAATGACAAACTAATCAATCTGTCGAGAAAGGCATACATCCGCTCGCTTCGCAGTGTGACCATGATACCCACAGGCATACCTTGACGAATTTTGAAGCCAGCGATCGCTTTTTTCGCTCTTGTGACTACGGGTTTTTGTCCAGTAATTAAAGCTATTTCGCTTAAAGACGATTCTAGAGCCTTAGCGTTTTGAGCTGCTTCTCCCATCCCCCGGTTGACGGTGACTTTCACCACTTTAGGAACTTGATGGATGTTCGTATACTGAAACTGCTCCATCAGTTTGGGGACGATGGTTTCGTTGTATAGATTCTTCAGTCTGCTTGCCATAGTTTTTTGTCCTTATCATTCCTGGGCTGGGTCAGGAATTAGTTATTCGTCATTGGTCATTAGTCATTAGTCATTAGTCATTAGTCATTATTAATTCCCAATACCCATGACTGCTCACCGATGACAACTAATCAATAATTTCGCCGGTTTTCTTCAGTTTCCGCACTTTCTTACCTTCTTCGGTGAAGGTATAGCAGATGCGGCTAGCAACGTTTTGCTTGGTGGAATAAAGCATCACGTTAGAGCTATGGATGGGGTATTCTTGAGTGACGATGCGACCAGATTCCCCTTCTTGGGTGGGTTTGACGTGCTTGGTTTTAATGTTGACGCCTTTAACAATCACCTTACTTTCTTGGGGAAGTGCGCGGATAATTTCGCCTACTTTACCCTTATCTTTACCGGAGATTACTTGGACTGTATCTCCTGATTTAACGTGCATTTTGTGGAATTTCGGCTGTTGTTTTTTCCTAGCCATTACAGCACCTCCGGAGCGAGGGAAACAATTTTAGTAAAATTTTTATCGCGTAGTTCCCGTGCTACAGGTCCAAATACGCGGGTGCCTCTAGGGTTGCCGTCGTTGTTAATAATTACTGCTGCATTATCATCAAAACGGATGCTCATACCGCTGTCCCGACGTAAACCTTTGCGGGTACGAACGATGACTGCTTTAACTACGTCAGATTTTTTCACAGCCATGTTGGGGATAGCATCTTTAACAACGCCGATAATCACATCACCCACATTGCCATAACGGCGATTACCTGCGCCTAAGACGCGGATACACATTATCTTGCGAGCGCCGCTATTATCGGCGACATTGAGGTAAGTTTGGGGTTGAATCATAGCTTTGGTAATGGGTAATGGGTAATGGGTAATGGGTAATGGGTAATGGGCTATTACCTATTACGTGTTACCCCTTACCATTGGAAGTGAGAATTTCTGCTACTTGCCAGCGCTTAGTTTTGCTCAGGGGTCTAGTTTCGGCAATCCGGACGCGATCGCCTACTTTGCACTGATTTTCTTCATCGTGAGCTTTATAGCGTCTGGTCTTGACGACGATTTTGCCGTATTTAGGGTGGGGAGCGCGGTTTTCAATGGCGACAACCACAGTTTTTTGCATTTTGTCGCTGACCACCACGCCGACTCGTTCTTTGACTGCCATAATCACCTAATTTAACTAACAAGTTTTAAGTGCTGAATCTCGAGTAAAAACTCATCAGGATTCAGAACTGGTGGACTCAGAGCTATTGCTCGCTTGACGTTTCCGTTCGTTTTCTACGGTGAGCAATTGAGCCATGCGGTGTTTAGCGTGGCGAATTTGGTGAGGTTTTTCCAGCTGCCGAGTGGCTTTTTGTAAGCGCAACTGGAAGAGTTCTTTTTTCACCGCCAGAATTTGGTCGGATATTTCTTGGTCGCTTAATTCTCTAGCGTCAGTAATTTTGGGGAGAGGCATAATTTATACTTGCTCCTCCTCTTGAGGACGAGAAATGAACTTAGTTTTAATTGGCAGTTTGTAAGCTGCCAAGCGCATAGCTTCACGAGCGGTGTCTTCGGTTACACCAGCGATTTCAAACAAAATCCGACCTGGTTTGACTACAGCTACCCAAAACTCAGGGGAACCCTTACCTGAACCCATCCGTGTTTCTGCGGGGCGCATTGTAACAGGTTTATCTGGGAAAATCCGAATCCAGATTTTACCACCCCGGCGAATATAACGGGTCATAGCACGACGGGAAGCCTCAATTTGGCGGGAGGTTATCCAGCAGGGTTCGAGCGCTTGGAGGGCAAAATCGCCAAAGTTGAGGCTACTGCCACGGGTAGCAACTCCTTGCATCCGTCCGCGCTGTTGTTTGCGGAATTTAGTTCTTCTGGGACTTAGCATGATGTGTCATTTGTCATTGGTCATTTGTCATTTCTCATTGGTCAAGAGTCATTAGTGAATGAGACTTGACTAATGACAAATGACTATCCTTCATTAGAACGGTCTTCAAACTGCTGACGACGGCGTTGTTGTTGACGGCGACGCGGTTCGCGGGCTGCAGGTGCAGAGGAGGGTGCTTCTTCTTGTCCTGGGATAATTTCTCCCTTAAACACCCAGACTTTAATGCCCAAAATCCCGTAAACGGTTTTTGCCGTGCAGTAAGAGTAGTCGATGTCAGCGCGTAGGGTATGCAATGGCACTCGACCTTCACGAGTCCACTCAGTCCGAGCGATTTCCGCACCATTTAGACGACCACCGACTTGAACTTTGATACCTTGGACACCAGCACGTTGAGCGCGTTGAATTGCTTGACGCACTACCCGACGGAAAGAAACGCGGCGTTCTAGCTGTCCGGCGATATATTCTGCAATTAGATAAGCATCAGCGTCAACCCGCTGTACTTCGACAACGTTGATGCGGATTTGGCGATGGCTACCTAAAAGTTCCTGAAGTCCATTACGGAGGGATTCAATACCTGTCCCACCCCGTCCCACAACTACCCCAGGACGAGCTGTACGTACTTCTAAGTCGATTTGGTCAGCTTTGCGCTCAATGCGTACCTCAGAAATACCGGCGTTGTTAGCAGCGTATCTACCCAGCTTGTTTTCTATATATTGACGTAGTTTGTGGTCTTCTTGAAGTAGTTCTGGATAGCGGCTAGGGTCGGCAAACCAACGAGATTGGTGTTCTTGGGTAATACCCAAGCGAAAACCAACTGGATGAATTTTCTGTCCCACAAATGTTTCCTCTAAAAGTTCTGCAAAATTCGCGTCACCGGCTTGGTTTCTGGCTTATTTTGCTGCTGGGTCAGCACCAACAGCCACAGTGATGTGACATGTCGGTTTGCGAATTTGGTAAGCACGACCTTGCGCTCTTGGCTGGAACCGTTTGAGAACGGGTCCTTGGTCAGCATAAGCCTGAGTAATTTTCAGAGTTGCGCGGTCTAGTCCCGCGTTATGCTCTGCATTCGCTGCAGCACTTCTGAGAACATTGAGAACCACTTCGCAGGCCCGGTAAGGCATGAATTCCAGAATAATTAACGCTTCGCGGTACGAACGTCCCCGGATTTGGTCAAGTACACGACGCACTTTGAAGGGGGACATGCGTACAAAACGAGCGATCGCTTTTACTTCCGTAGTATCTGTAGCCATATTTTTCTCCTTATTAGTCATTAGTCATTAGTCATTAGTCCTTAGTATTTAACACTCTGACAATGACCAATGACCAATGACTATCTCTTCGCCTTTTTGTCTGCGTGACCCCGGAAAGTACGTGTGGGGGCAAATTCACCCAGTTTGTGTCCTACCATCTGGTCGCTCACAAACACGGGTACATGTTGGCGTCCATTGTGAACTGCGATGGTGTGACCAACCATTTCGGGCAGGACAGTAGAAGCCCGTGACCAAGTTTTGATAACTTCTTTTTTGTTGTTAGCGTTCAGGCGCTCAATTTTCTTGAGCAAGTGGTCGGCTACGAAAGGACCTTTTTTGAGAGAACGACCCATAGTTTTAGGAACTGGTAATTGGTAATTGGTAATGGGTAATTGGTAACAGGCTGCTATGACCTATGACCTATTCGCCATTAGCACTAATTTAAGATTCACGTCCACCGCGTCCGCGTTTAGAAGACTTACGACGACGACGGACAATTAATTTGCTGCTGGCTTTTTTGCGCTTGCGGGTCTTCATCCCCAGGGCTGGTTTACCCCAAGGTGTAACGGGTCCAGACCTACCAATAGGTGCCCTACCCTCACCACCACCGTGGGGGTGATCCACGGGGTTCATGACGCTACCTCTAACTTTGGGACGACGACCTTTCCAGCGGTTGCGTCCAGCTTTACCAGCGCTCAGGTTTCTAGCGTCGGTGTTACCAACCTGTCCGATGGTAGCGTAGCATTCGCGGCGAATCATCCGGACTTCACCGGAAGGCAGCTTAATTGTGACGTAAGCACCTTCTTTTGCCACTACTTGAGCGGTAGCACCTGCAGCGCGGACAATTTGACCACCTTTTCCTGGTGTCAGTTCTACATTGTGGACGCTTGTACCCAAGGGAATGTTAGACAAAGGCAGAGCATTACCAGTCTCAAAGGGTGCATCGGGTCCGGCAATGATAGTCGCACCTACTTGCAAGCCATTGGGGTGGAGGATGTAACGCTTTTCACCATCTTGGTAGTACAACAGGGCGATACGAGCGTTGCGGTTGGGGTCGTATTCAATTGCTGCTACTTTCGCGGGGATATTGCGCTTATCCCGCTTGAAGTCAATAATCCGATAAAGTTGCTTATGTCCGCCACCCCGACGACGGCTGGTGATTACGCCATGATTGTTGCGTCCTTTAGGACGGTGAACCGATACAGTTAACGACTTTTCCGGTTCTGTTTTGGTAATTTCCGCGAAGTCGGATACAACTGTCTGGCGAGTACTGGGGGTATAAGGTCTAAAAGAACGAGTACCCATAAACGATTTTGGATTTTGGATTTTGGATTTTGGATTGGGGAATGGGGATTAGGCATCCATTCCCTATTCCCATTCCCCAGTTCTTTACACTTCTGGGAACAGAATCTTTCTGATTTTTTCTTCGTCCCCAGTTGCCACAGTGACAATGGCTTTTTTGTAGTGGGGTTTGTGACCGATAAACCGACCAACACGGCGTTTTTTGGGTGGCTTGTGCATGGTATTTACCTGCGTCACCTTCACCTCAAACAATTCTTCAATCGCCGCTTTGATTTCTGGCTTAGTGGCTTTGGGACTCACTTCAAAGGTATATTTCCTTTGCTCCATGAGAATGGTAGCTTTTTCAGTGAGAATGGGACGGCGCACTAGGTCAATTAAGTTGCGGGGGTCAAAGTTAGGCACTGTAGACCTCCTGAATTTTTTCTAGGGCTGAGGTGGTGGCGACAATTTTGTCAGCGTGCAGCAGGTCGTACACGTTTAACTGGTCGGCTGCAATTAATTTCAATTTCTCAACGTTACGGGCTGACAAATATACGTTTTCGTCTTTTGCGCCGACAATCAACAAGGTTTTCAGTTCGGGAGTAGCACCAAGACGAGCTATGGCTGTCACCAATTCTTTAGTTTTGGGACGGGGTAGCTGGTCGCTAAAGTCTTGTACCACAATCAAATCTTCGGCACGGCTGATTAAAGCTGTCCGCAGTGCTAAGCGTCGCTCTTTGCGGTTCATCTTGAGTTCGTAATCTCTGGGCTTAGGTCCGAAGATTACACCACCACCACGCCACAGGGGAGAACGGGTAGAACCTGCACGAGCGCGTCCTGTTCCTTTTTGACGCCAAGGCTTGCGACCGCCACCACGGACTTCGGAGCGGGTTTTGGTGCTGGCGGTTCCCTGACGGGCGTTAGTCAGTTGTCTGACCAAGGCTCTATGTACCACATGAGCCGCTGATTCTTCTTTGGCAACCCGGAGTTCGAGCGTTGCTTGCCCGACTTCTTCTCCTTGCCAATTTTTAACTACACACTCAACCATTTTTTTATTAGTCCTTAGTCATTAGGTAATGGGTAATAGGTAATAGGTAATAGGCAAGTAAAACTATTACCTATTCCCGATTACCGATTACCTACAATGTTTGCGGGGACAATACTTAACAATGTGCCGGGTTTACCGGGAACCGCACCTTTGATCAATATCAGGTTCCGTTCTGGGTCTACACGGACTACGGTTAGCTTACGAATTGTGACGCGCTTACCGCCCATGCGTCCCGCTAGGCGCTTACCTGGATACACACGACCGGGGGTTGTACCTGCGCCGATGGAACCGGGAGCGCGATGGTTTTTGGAACCGTGGGACATTGGTCCGCGACCAAAGTTATTACGCTTTTGGTTACCAGCAAAGCCGCGACCGATACTTTTACCAACTACGTCTACTATTTGACCTGCACTAAAAATATCTGCCTTAATTTGTTGCCCTAGCTGATATTCACCTGCATTATCGAGCCGATATTCGCGCAAATGACGCAACGCGGGTGCAGATGATTTGGCTAAGTGACCCAACTTTGGTCTGTTGAGTGCCTTTGGCTTAGTTTCGCCAAAGCCAACCTGAATGGCAGAGTAACCGTCGGTCTGTTGTGTTTTAACTTGGGTAACGGTGCATGGACCCGCTTGAATAACGGTGACAGGAATAGCTTTTCCTGCTTCGTCAAAGATTTGGGTCATGCCCAGCTTGGTGCCGAGGATACCTACAGACACAGTTACTGTATCTCCTTTTTACGCTTGTTTTGGGTAATGGGTAATGGGTAATGGGTAATGGGTAATTGGGTAATGCTTTTTTACCTTTGCCCTTTGCCCTATGTCCTTTGCCCTTGGTTTTCACCAGAACAGCCAAAAGTTCCTTCCTAGATGGAAGGTATCACTTCTGGAGTTAGTGCGAGGGTGTCAAGCTGATTGCGCTTTGTGCAGCAATGCTTTAGTCCAAGCAATTGCTCTGGCACTATCTTTTTGTTTTCGGACTTGGACGGCTGCTTCCGTCCAGTATCCTTTTAACCACTACTGATGCAATGTTAAAAACAGTACACTGCGTATCAGTTTTTCTCCGTTCATTACCTTAAACTATAGTTTAGTTTAAGGTTGTTTCCGGACTTTTTTTGGTCTGGATTTCTACGGGTAACTAAAAGAGCAAATGAGCTTTCTACCGTAGTTTGGCTGTTGTTAAACGCCAAATGCTTATAAGTTAGCCTGACGGCTTGTGAACTCTACATCATCTCTAAATCTCTGCTGCCCAGATTATCAAAATGATGACGCTCTAAGCTTAGCCCTTGGGGTTAATATTGGCGACAAAGGGCAGCAAGGGAGTTTAATTGTCAGTTTTGGTCACAATCTAACAATATATACGATTTGTTTATATTTGTCTATGGGCGTTGATGATTATTTTATTGACCTTGACTTTGCTTTCTGGGGGTGCTTCTCATAAATTCTCTTAATTTCACTGCTTGAGACTGGTTTTTCTCATTTAACTTGTAATAAATCTTATTTATTTCAGTCTTATTGATATTTATATCAATAATATTAGGAATATTTTTTATTTAACTTACGCAGTAATCAGGGGTTGACGGATTGTAAAAATCTTGATATATTTTTGTTTATATGTTTTTTGTATTATTTACATATCGTGGTTATTAAAAAAAATAAAAATAATCCCATTATATGAAACTATATTAGCACAAGTGAGAATCAACGGAGTATTTTCAACTCAAAATCAGGGATGACGTTGAACGTAACTTGAAATTATTTATCCTTGAAGATAAACTTTGCACTATCTCTGCTAGACTTGTCCTAGCAGTAACTTGGACTGCGCCGCTAACCTCTGCAAAACCTGTTTCAGTACCATCGCCGTCCAATCGACATCTGCTGGGGTCGTATCTCTTCCCAGGGTCATGCGAATTGCACCTAACGCCGCATTTTCTGGATAACCCATTGCCAAAAGTACGGGACTGGGACTGAGTTTACCACTATTACAAGCTGCACCGGCACTGATACCAATACCTGCCAAGTTCATCTGACGAACAATAGTTTTGCCGCTGTTTTTCTCACCATCAGCGTATTCCAGACAGAAGCTGACATGGTGCGCTAGACGATGAACTCTATCGCCTGTGGGAATCAGTCCTTTGACATCTGCTAGCTGAGCAAATAAACTGTCGCGTAATTGAATTAATCTTGATGTTTCCGTTGCCATTTCTTCGGCTGCTAGTTCTGCTGCGACGCCAAAACCAGCAATTACCGGGACAGCTTGGGTACCTGAGCGCAGACGCCTTTCTTGTCCTCCGCCACCCAACAGCGGTACTAACTCTACACCTGGACGAACATATAATGCCCCAGCGCCTTGGGGACCATAGATTTTATGACTGGAGATAGAAAGTAAATCTACAGGTAATTTTTGCACGTCAATAGGTAAGCGTCCCGCAGCTTGTACGGCGTCAGTGTGGAACAAAACGCCGTGTTGGCGAGCGATATTTCCTAATGCTGCAATCGGTTGTACTGTACCGACTTCGCTTTGTCCGTAGATGACTGAAACCAGCACGGTGTTATCTTGCAGTGCGGTTTGTAAGTCGAGAGGATTGACTCTACCTTTAGCGTCCACAGGTAAACGAGTTACTTTCCATCCCCATTGTTCTAACAATTTAGCGGGTTCACTGACAGCGGAATGTTCGACGCTAGAAATAATTAGATGTTGGGGTGTGGTGTACTGAAGCGCAATACCCATAATTGCTAAATTATCGGCTTCTGTCCCCCCAGAGGTAAAGATAATCGATTCCGCATCGGCTGAGTTAATCAATCCCCCTACTTGCATTCTCGCAAGTTCTAGCACCGTTGCTGCTCGTTGTCCCCACTCATGCAAACTGGAAGGATTTCCCCACTGTTGTGTGAGTACAGCTTGCATGGCTGCGATCGCTTCTGAGCGAGTCGGGGTAGTAGCGCTATAGTCCAGATAAATTTGCATGAGTTATCGAAGAACAGGCATTTCTTATTTTCCAGCATATAGTGCTGGGTGTGGGAATGGGGAATGAGGTGTCTTGTTTGTCCTATTTTTATAACGCCATCTTGTTAAACCTGTGAGCAATTTTGGGAACTATATATTTCACCTAGTATAAGTCAAATTACACTGTCATCTGCCGTGAAAAGTTTAATTAAAGTATCTTTAGTTTCTGTGATTTTTATTTTAGTAGTAATTCTCCTATCTTTTCGAGACAGTCAAAATCAAAAAAAACGCCTATCTCCATTACCGCAAAACCCTTTTGTTCAGGCTTATTTTAACCATAATCAAGCTGCTGAATACACAGAGCATTACCGTCAGCAACCCCGTCCGGGAGATGATTTAGAAAAACAGATAATCGATGCGATTTCCCAAGCAAAATCTAGCATTGATGTGGCTGTGCAAGAATTACGTTTACCGCAAATTGCTCAAGCATTGGTTAACAAACAAAAAGCTGGAGTAAAAGTCAGGGTAATCTTAGAAAATACCTACAGTCGTCCTTGGACTAGTTTTACAGATGCTGAGGTGGGAAAGCTCGATAAAAGACAACAGGATAGGTACAACGAACTGCGAAAATTTGTAGATATTAATCGGGATAATAATCTTAGTGATGATGAAATAAATCAAAGAGATGCTTTGGCGATTTTAAACAATGCCAAAATCCCAATTATTGATGATACAGCAGATGGTTCCAAAGGTAGCAGTCTGATGCATCATAAATTTGTGATTATTGATAAGCGTCTGGCTGTAGTCACTTCCGCAAATTTTACTTTTAGTGATATTCACGGTGATTTTTCTCATCCCGACAGCTTGGGTAATGCGAATAATTTATTAAGAATCGAAAGTACAGAATTAGCAGCTTTACTCACCGAAGAATTTAATTTGATGTGGGGTGATGGTATTGGAGGTAAACCAGATAGTAAATTTGGCTTGCAAAAACCATTAAGACCACCGCAAATAATTACTCTTGGTAATACCAAGATTACCGTTAATTTTTCACCAGCCTCACCTACTCAATTATGGAGTAAAACTAGTAATGGTTTGATTGGTCAAACTTTAGATTCCGCTACCCAATCCGTGGATATGGCATTATTTGTATTTTCTGAACAAAGGCTGGCGAATATATTAGAAAATAAATCTAAACAACAAGTAAATATTCGGGCTTTAATTTCTCCTGATTTTGCTTATCGACCTTATAGCGAAGCTTTAGATATGATGGGTGTCTCCCTCGGCGATAAATGCAAGTATGAAGTAGATAATCAACCGTGGAAACATCCCATTAGTACTGTGGGTATACCTTTATTGGCTAAAGGGGATTTATTACATCACAAATTTGGTGTAATTGATAAGCAAACTGTAATTACAGGTTCTCACAATTGGTCAGAGGAAGCAAATCATGGTAACGATGAGACACTTTTAGTTATCCAAAGCTCTACAGTAGCTGCCCATTATGAGCGGGAGTTTGAACGATTATATGCTAATGCTAGGGTTGGTGTACCTGCACAGGTTCAAGATAAAATTAAAGCCCAGGAAAAGCAGTGTGGGAATTTGTTGATTCAAACCTCAAATAAGGACGATGTATTTCCATATCTACAAGGAAAGATTAACTTAAATACGGCAAGTCTGAAAGAATTAGAAGCTCTTCCCGGTGTAGGAAAGAAGTTAGCACAGCGAATAATCATTGCACGTCAGCAGAAAAAATTCACATCTTTGGAAGATTTAGATAGAGTTCCAGGAGTTGGTTCTAGGATGCTGGAAAATCTGCGCGATCGCGTGACTTGGTAGCTGATGAAAAAATTCTTCTTGATAACCACAGATGAACACAGATGGACACAGATAAGTCATCCGCGTTTATTAGCGGGATTACCCCTTGAGGATGAGCATATATCTAAAACAGTTAATTTTTTATATATGCTTTCCGAAAGATGAGTTTTTGATGGCGATTGCTTAATATCAACCCAGATTTATATAATCGGAGTGGGTTTATGCCTTATCAAAATATTGATGAATTACTGCAAGAAGTCAAGGAATGACTTCCCAGATACGCTCAGCAACTTTTTATGGCTGGATGCAATGCTGCTCAAAGCTACGGAATGAGTGAAGAAAATGCTCGTCAAGTTGGTTGGAACAGCGTGAGAAACCAATTCGAGAAAGGCGAAGATGGTACATGGTACGCTAAGGGAGAAGTTACTGCTCAACACCATAAAGCTGTTACATCTGGCGGTAATTAATTTATTGGCAAGTACATGTTAAATTCAAAGTAGTCTGTGTCTGATACAGACTACTTTTTGTTATTTTATAAATAAAATAATAGAGAAAAATCAAGATGAATGATAATACAATTCTTTTTCGTCCTGTTGGACAAAAAGAACTTGATTTAATCAAAGAAAGCAATTACACTGCCTTTCCTCCTCGACTTTCCTACCAACCAATTTTTTCTCCTATACTCAATAAAGAATACGCCATACAAATTGCCAGAGACTGGAATACAAAAGATAAAGCTTCTGGATATGTTGGCTATGTGACTCGTTTTCGTGTAAAATCCACATTTATTTCCCAGTATTCCGTGCAAACTGTCGGCAGTTCCCAACATCAAGAGTATTGGATACCTGCGACAGAATTAGCAGAATTTAACCAGAATATCGTCGGTAAAATTGAAGTTATCGCTGAATTTTTTGGAGAAGAATCAAATTAATTTTGATGTTGGGTTTCGTTCCTCAACCTAACCCACACCCAATTTACCTATTACCTATTACCCATTCCCGTTTATGGCAACAACCCAACAGAAATCTGTAGACTGAGAATACATCCCCGCTAACATCCTCCTGTGTCTGAGAAACCGATGAGCGAACAACCTACAAGAATCTGTATACTTGGTGGAGGCTTTGGTGGTCTCTACACAGCCCTGCGCTTAAGTCAGTTACCTTGGGAAGCTTCCCAAAAACCAGAAATTGTCCTCGTAGACCAAAGCGATCGCTTTGTTTTCACTCCCCTACTCTACGAACTCCTCACCGGGGAACTGCAAACCTGGGAAATAGCTCCACCGTTTGAAGAACTGCTACAAAACACAGGTGTGCGCTTTCGTCAAGGTGTAGTCTCGGAAATTGATATTGATAACCGTCGTGTAGAGATACTATACCAAGAGGGAATTAGCTACGATCGCTTGGTACTAGCGCTGGGTGGAGAAACACCTCTGGATTTAGTAACTGGCGCAACATCCTATGCTTTTCCCTTCCGTACTATTACGGATGCTTACCGCTTGGAAGAACGGCTGCGCGTCTTAGAAGAATCAGAGTCTGATAAAATCCGCATAGCAATTGTTGGCGCTGGTTACTCTGGTGTTGAATTAGCCTGTAAACTCACTGATAGACTGGGAAGCCGAGGACGTATCCGTCTGATTGAACTGACTGACCAAATTCTGCGGACATCCACCGAATTTAACCGCAAAACCGCCCAAAAAGCCCTAGAAACGCGGGGTATCTGGGTTGACTTAGAAACTAAGGTCGAGTCTATCACCCAAGACAGCATCTCCCTAGATTATAAAGGTCAGGTAGATACAATTCCCGTGGATTTGGTAATCTGGACAGTAGGAACGCGAGTAGCGGCGGTAGTCCGTTCTCTCCCCGTAAAACAAAACCAACGCGGTCAACTCACCACCACTTCCACCCTGCAACTAGTTGACCATCCAGAGATTTTCGCCTTGGGAGACTTAGCAGATTGTCGCGACGCTGAAGGACAACAAGTCCCCGCTACAGCCCAAGCTGCTTTCCAACAAGCAGACTTCGCAGGCTGGAATATTTGGGCTTCTCTGACAAATCGTCCTTTGCTTCCCTTGCGCTATCAACAGTTAGGTGAAATGATGGCATTGGGAATAGACAATGCTACCCTCACCGGCTTAGGAGTGAAATTAGATGGCACCCCCGCGTACCTCTTCCGTCGCTTAGCTTATTTGTATAGAATGCCTACATTAGAACATCAGTTGAAAGTTGGTTTTAACTGGCTGTCCCGTCCGATTATTGAGGTACTCTCGCAATAAATGTAGGGTACGTTAGTGAAACGTAACGCACCATTAGACTTTCGCGGTTAAAATAACTTGTTTAACCACGAAGACACGAAGACGCGAAGGTAAGTGTAGGTTCTCTCATTTTCAATCTTTAATTTTTGGATGCAATTACCCAAGGTCATATTTTTAGATGCTGTTGGTACACTGTTTGGCGTCAAAGGCAGTGTGGGTGAGGTTTATGCGGAGATAGCTTATAAGTATGGCGTAAAAGTCTCACCGGAGGTTTTGAATCAAGCGTTTATTCGCAACTTTAAAGCCTCACCACCACCCATATTTCCCGACGCAGAACTCGCAGATATTCCTCAGTGCGAGTTTGACTGGTGGAAGAGCCTTGCTATTGACACCTTTCAAGAAGCCGGAGTCATTCAACAATTTTTCGACTTTGGGGTTTTTTTTGGCGAACTGTATGACCACTTTGCCACAGCGCAACCGTGGGTTGTCTACCCCGACGTGCTACCAGCTTTGCAACATTGGCGGAATTTGGGTATTCAACTAGGGGTGGTGTCCAATTTCGATTCTCGCTTGTATTCAGTCTTGCACGCTTTAGGATTGGTGGAGTTTTTCGACTCGATTACCATATCTACCCACGTCGGTACAGCTAAACCCGACCCGGAAATTTTTACCATTGGCTTGCACAAGCACGACTGCACTGCTAGTGCTGCTTGGCACATCGGTGATAGTGTCACGGAAGATTATAAAGGGGCAAAAGCAGCGGGGTTACGAGGTATTTGGATTAACCGCAGTTAGTTATGCTCTTGTGGGATGGGCTTCTAGCCCGTCCTTTGAATTTCTAGGAGAAATAAGTTAATTTCCCGGACAGACAAGGGAATTTCTAGGGCGGACAAGATGTCCAACGCCAGTCGCTACAACGGAGGGAACCTCCGCAACGCGCTGGCTCCCCCACAAGATTCACCCCTGGATTTTTCAATGCCAATAAATTTACGGGTGGAGATACTCCACCCATACATGGCGTTCCCAAATCCGACAAATCTGATTAAACCAGTTGCTGAGCTTCTGCTTCTAGCAAGCGAAGCAATTTTTCATCACCCTTAGCTTTCGCAACCTCTAGCCGACGTTCCAAATTCTGGCGGATATTGGCGTGATGAGTCTTGCTCGTCTCTTGGAAAATTATATGACGTGGACAAGCATTGGGTACAACTTGATTTTTTCCCTCAGATGCTATATAATCTTGTATCTTGATGTAACGTCTCCGCAACATCATTGCTTCGGCATCGATGGAGTCGCCAAGGTAATACTCAGCACCGCGATACTTTAGTGCTGTTGGGTTTGGAGGTACGGGAATATGTCTGAGATATCTCTTATTCCAATCTGCACCCCTATATTTACCGCCTAGTTCACCTTCAGTTAACTCAAGGGCGGAAGAATTCTTTTCGTAATTAACACCGCGATAAGTAAATTTCATTTTTACTCGCCTCTACCTAAATCCTGTGTAAGTTTCAAGCAATTGAGGCGCGTTCCTTCGGGATTTCTCCCTACTTCCGTCTCTACCACACGTTTATATAAAGTTTTGGTATAGAGATGAACGATTTCATTTCTGTATTCAATTTTACGGTTTTTGCAGAAAGTTGGCAAGTATAAGAAAAAAAAATTAATAGGAATGAACCGCCAAGACGCCAAGGACACCAAGGAGCGAGGGGCTTTTAGGAGTCAGTTGGTAAGTCGCGCAGGAAGTAGAAGCGATCTGCGCTCCGTGCAGCAGCGAAGCTATCGCTCTGACCATCTTCTGCTCTAATTCTTCCCAAGTAGCCTGTGAGGGGTGAGGATAGTTCAATCAGGATTTCGTGCATTTCCTGGGATGTTAATGGCTGAGGTGGTTGGGAACCAAAGTATACGCCATGTAAAGCTTCCACTCCAGCAGCTTCTATACCTGCGTTTTGTAAGTAATTTTTGACAAGCCCGACGAGGTGCGATCGCAGCCTAATCTTTTGTTTAACTTGCTCGATATAATTGTTAACTTTCTCGTCAGCTAAGCCGAAGGGTGTATTTTGTAAACATTCCTTTAGTTCTAATAAGTTAATTGAATTTTTATAATGTGCTTGCAGTTCTACTAATCTTTGTAGAGTTTCTGGACGGATGACATTCATTTCATTTTCGGTTGCTGTTCTGAGGGCATAAGAAGTTAATTCGCCAGCGGCTACTATTAATTTAATGGCATGTTCATACTGGAATTTTCCTAGATGGTTCATGCCGATTTTCATCAGTTGTGCTGGGGTGTCATCGGGAACTTTTTCTGATTTGGTGGCTTTGCATTCTCCTACCATTGGATAAGGAGATTCACAGTAAAAATCCATTCCACCAGCACCACCTGTTGAGTCGGGATTAAGTCTTGAACCTGTGAAACCTAATTTGATTAGTCCTTTGCGGACTAATTTTTCAAAGGTATGTCCGTCGCTGGAGTTACCAGTTTCTGCAATTTTATGAATCCATACTAAGTCTGAATCAAGGCAGGTTGCATCTTTGTTACTACTCCATCCGAGAAAGATTTTGATATCTTTTTCAAGTTCTGCGGCTGATGGGTTATCATGTGCCAGAGTAGCGATTGCAGTTTGTAATTCTTCTATTTCTGGATGTAGGGGTGGTGCTAGTTTTTCTAATTGCTGTTTGCGTTGGTTGAAGGTGTAATCATTTAATATTGGATTGGTTTCGGAAACAGTTAAGGAATTTGGTAAAGGTACAAACTTGCGAGGTTGACTATATACAGGAAATTGAATAGTTTCCGGTAGCATATAGACGCGCATATAAGCAAGTAAAATATGCGGTCGCTGCTTAAGTATTCGCTGTAAAGCTTCTTTTGTCCACACGGTTAACTGCGACAATTTATCTAATGCTTCAGAAGCATCTAGCATTCTACAACCTTCACATTTAGCCCAAGCTTTAATCAAAACTGTTTCAAAACTCAAGTTATCTAAAACTGTTTTAGCAATAGGCGAAAAACCTAAGCGGTAATACTGCTCAAGTGGTGGTAAGTTAGTTAATAAATTAGCTGGATAAAGAGCAAATTGCTCCCCCTGATTCATCCATCTTGGAGCAATTGCTGCAATTATTCGCCCTTGAATTAACGCTTCAACGTCTGGAGCAGGTAGACATAGGGCTGTTTGAAGCAAAACTGATTTGCTCATAGTTAGTTAAACAAATCATCTAAATCATCAGCGTCGTCTGTGCCTTCAATAATAGAGGTATTTAAGAATTCTTCTATCACTTGAATATCATCTTCCTCGTCGATATCGGGCATTTCACCAGACGGATTACTCAGAATTTCTCGGAGTAAAGGATGCTCAAAGGTTAGCTGTTTATGAGAGATGAAATCAAAAATCTGCTCTTCAGTTAATTTATAATTTCTACAGTTCTTACAAACAGCACGAAGAGCAATAAGTGGTCTAATTTGTTCTTCTATCAAGTCAACGTGTTCACCGCCCTTTTCTGAAATAAGTTGATTGAGTAATTTGTAGGCTTCTGAATTCTTCTTAATTTGTTCGACCTTGGATTTTGAGCGAACTAAACAACCGCGAGTAATGTCATATGTTTCGTATTCAGTTAAGCGCTTTAATCCGGCTGTTAATGTAACTTGAGAAGACT
>JAYKJH010000265.1:0-118419 GCA_035285345.1 Nostocaceae cyanobacterium
CCAGTCGTTGTGTTAAATCCTCCTTAAAATAGATTCTGCTTTCATCTGCTATTTTTTGTTACAAAACTTGATGAAATTAGCTTGCTTACTTCCGAAGTAACATAAAAAATACAATCCTCTTTAATACAAATTATGTCAAAACAATTAAATTGCCAATGGTAATTTCACTGAGAGTAATTTTCAATCTATAAAACAAATTTGGGAAATAATTCTGGCAAAACTAGGATTTTAAGATTATTAACAGCAAGATTACTAAGAAATTTTAGTATAAGACATTACTTTTTATTTGTTAATATTTTAGCTATCATAAGTAGTATTTTCATGGAAAAGAAAAAGTGTTTTCGCTTTGTCTACGGAGGTAGTAGTAATACCATCCATAGCTAATTCTTAGTCCAAATATATCCAATTTATAATTGTATCTTTTACATTCATAATGCTTGGTAAATATACTGTTTTAATTAGCTAGGGAAGTTCAGTCGATAACATTCCATAAAAATTACGCAAGCAGCGTTACTGAATAACACGCTTGATTCATCTCACTAGCGACCTAAGAAGTATCGGGGGTATAGCAAAATTGCGGTGACGCAATCACCAAAATCCCTAGGTAACATTAGCAACTGCACCCTTTATGTGTGATCTAGGCTTAAACTTTTGTTAAAGTTTGCCTGGCAAAGTTATTGTCGTAAGTTTGTTAGATGCTTATTGAGTAGATTTACCCTAGCGCTAGAGTATCCTCAAAATTTCCTGGCAATGACTTGACAAACTGCTATTATTTTTGGCTACAGGTAGATGGGCAGCTTGTGTTGATTATTACTATAATAACATGCGTAAGAAGTCTTTGATAAAGTACAGATGAAATTTATGTAGGGTGTGTTAATGACAATGTAATGCACCCTAATCTTTAGGCTAGGACTTGGTTTGAGAAATGAGGCTTCTTACACTCATCAAGATAATAACCCCTCTAATCCGCAATTCACATCTCTATTCAGCAACGCCAGAATTTTTAATCATGAATCGGTCTATACACTGCACCTGGTGTGTGATTAGCGTTAATTTCCACTACTAAATCAACCCATTGGGGAGATTTTGTTAAGGGTGTAATAAATAATTCTGGATGTAAAGAACGCCAGAAATACTCCACAAATGTCTTGATTTCTGTATCTTTCATCCCGGATTTACCAGTAGCAATCATTTGCTGTTCTGCCTGTTGTCGCCAAGCTATACTTTGGTGGTAATCCTTGAGATGCAGCACAATTAAGCTATCTAGACGCTCCCACAGAGGTAGATAATCCCGAAGCTGGTGATTAATATCACGCGCAAAAGCTTTGTCGGCATATGTGATTATTGGGAGAGGTGGAGATTCAAATATTACTTCATCAATAGGACGAGCGCCGACAAACCACCCTTCAAATAGAACAATATCCACACCTTGAACAATTTCCGGGGTAGTGCGATCGCCCGCACCATTATAAGCAGATTTATCAAAGCGGGGAATGGAAACAGGAGTTTGTGAGTGGCGTAAGTTATCCAGTACAGTTAAGCCTAGGTGAATATCGTGGGTTCCCGGTGGTCCTCGCCAAATTAACCGGGGGTCTTGCTGTTGTACAGCTCGGCGATCGCTATAGGTTTTATAGAGGTCATCCAAAGATATACTGATGGTGCGATATCCCAAATGCTGGTGAATCAGGGTCAGCATGGCGGAAAGCGTGGTTTTCCCAGTCCCTTGTCCACCTAAAATACCTTGAATGAAGGGACGATGTAATTGTTGGTATTTGCTAGCAATTTGTATTGCTAAAGGCAGCCATAAATTCCACAAAGGTTCCCACAATTGTTGGGGTGGTAAATTCAGGTTAGTGTGGCAGAATTGGCAAAAATCTGGATAGACAGCTTGCAGAAGTTTAGCTCTGGTGGTCACTACTTCCACTACATTGTTTAATGTAATGCCAAAGGCTTCTGCCCTGCTGGTATCACTCAATGCTGCTGCAATAGCAGCCTCCTGCCAGGTTGCTGCTGTCAATTCTGGCGCTAAAATTTCCTCTATCCATGAAGTCATCAGCATTTAAGTAGTAGTGAGTCAGTCTAAGTGCCCTAAGTAAATCCTCAATAATAAATTTAAAATATTTCTTTGACACTCCCCATGCCTATCAGGCAGATGTAATAGTTAAATTATTACGATGTAATCAGGCAGTGGCACGACTTAGGGCTGGCTCACCTGACGGGATAATATTCACCAATTCCAGCTATCTGAAACCAACGTGGCACAGGTTGTACTAGAAAACGTTTACAAAAGTTTTCCCGCTCGCAAAGGGGAACGCGCTGTTGGCGATCGCACAGCAAAAACCCTCCTAGACCCGGTTCCCGATACTGACGCGGCTGGGGAACGTCCAGAAAGTATTAATGTCCTGCGGCGGATTAACCTGACAATACTAAATAGCGAGTTTATGGTGTTGGTAGGACCTTCCGGTTGCGGTAAAAGTACCCTGTTGCGGGTGATTGCTGGACTGGAAGAAGCAACTGGGGGCAATATTTGGGTGGGCGATCGCTTAGTCAATGAGTTACCCCCAAAAGAACGAGACATTGCTATGGTGTTTCAAAACTACGCCCTTTATCCCCACATGTCAGTGTACGAAAACTTGGCTTTTGGACTGCGACGCACCACCAAAGACAGCGAAGCAACTCCCACGGAAGCTCAGGATAAATTTGCCAAATGGGCTGTTGATGCGTTAGTGGGAATCACCCGTTCTCTCCCAAAAGGATTGCGCTATACTTCCCCAAAAGAACAGATGGTGGATGAGCGAGTGCGTAGTGTCGCTCATATGCTGCAAATTGATTCCTTCCTCCACCGCTTACCCAAACAGCTATCCGGTGGTCAAAAGCAACGTGTAGCACTGGGAAGAGCGATTGCTCGTAACCCCCAAGTGTTTTTAATGGATGAACCTCTTTCTAACCTAGACGCTAAACTCCGCAGCGAAACCCGCACCCAAATTGTCAAACTACAACGTCAATTGGGAACAACAACCATCTACGTTACCCACGACCAAACTGAAGCCATGACTATGGGCGATCGCATTGCAGTCATGAATGCTGGTCAAATTCAGCAGGTAGCTGCTCCACTGGAACTGTATAACCGTCCCGCTACCCGTTTCGTCGCTGAATTTATTGGTTCACCACCAATGAATTTTATCCCCGTTAAGTTTCATGCTCCAATGTTAATTACCCATTCCCAGTTTCGCCTCACTCTCCCAGAGGCTTGGAGTTCTGTTTTACACAATTACGATGGACGGGGGTTAATTTTGGGTATCCGACCAGAACATTTGAGCGTCAGCGTTCCCGCACCCAAAAATCTCCCTGTCCTTGTAGACCTTGTAGAGAACTTGGGTAATGAGATATACCTGTCTGTCAGGCTGATGGAATCCAAGGTCAAAACCCCTAATAGCGCTATAGGTAACAACTCCCTACAAGTGCGAATTCCACCAGACCGCACAGTGCGTGTTGGGGAGCAAATTTGGCTTTCCCTAGCACCAGAAAAGCTTCATTTTTTTGACCCAGAAACTGACTTAGCTATCTTTCACCGCTAAATAGCTAATGGGGTTGGGTCTAAACGTGTAAAAATTGAAGCGCCTCCGGAAAAATCGCCCCATGAAAAATAGGTATTTTAGTATACAAATTAACATATGGGGCGATTTTTCCGCCACTTTTTCGCTACTAAACCCGTTAACTCGTAATGAGGCGCTTCAATTTTTCCGGTTTTAATGAAACGGCAAATCATTTCCCCTTTTCCTGCTGATCTCTAACCACAGATAGAGAGAGGCAGGATTTGTTTGATTTACATTTATTTACATAAATCGTAATAAAAGTTAATATATATAAAAGTAACAAAACTTCCAAAAGGCACAAGGGAAGAATGCCCTAGCATGAGCTTTTGGCTTTGTTTGTAACGGTATTTTTCTTCCTGCTGTGGTGGACTAGATACAAGCTATCTCCAATATCAACCTAAAACAACCTCAGTACTGAACCAGGAGTCATCAACCAGACTCCCGGTTTTTTTCTGGCTAATGGTCAAGGGTGATTAACCTCCCTTCCCAATTACCCATTACCAATTACCCATTACCTAGAAAACTATTTGTTGCAGTTTTTCAAAAAATTGTTATATTAATTTACAGAGGTTAATAAACCGTTGCAAGTTTACCAACCGTTGCCAACTAAAATTGGAGTGCCAACTATGACTGACACAACCAAAGTAGCCGCCCCTGTTATGGAAGACCGCAATGCTTGGCGCTGGGGCTTTACCCCCCAAGCTGAAATCTGGAACGGTCGTTTAGCAATGATTGGCTTTTCAGCTGCAGCCCTGATTGAGCTATTTTCTGGTCAAGGCTTCCTTCACTTCTGGGGTATTCTGTAAGTAGTAATTAACACCCTGCCCTTCAGGGCAGGGAATATTTGCGGACTGCTCATTGGACATATTAAAAAACCTGGGAAGCTAAATTCAACTCCCAGGTTTTTTGTTTTAGGTCTTAGATAGTCAACAGTCAATAGTTATCCCTATACGCTAATGACTAATGACTAATGTCTAATGACTAATGACTAGCGGATATATTCTTTGAGAACGCTGTTACGATTGGGATGGCGTAATTTGCGGAGTGCTTTTGCTTCTATTTGGCGAATGCGTTCGCGGGTAACATTGAAAATTTGTCCGATTTCTTCTAAGGTTTTCATCCGACCATCATCTAAGCCGTAGCGTAGTCTTAAAACATCCCGTTCGCGGGGGCTGAGACTATCAAGAACTTTTTCTAAATCTTCACGCAACAGATTCTTAGACACTTGGTCTTCTGGAGTTTCACCATCCGATTCAATAAAGTCACCTAAACGCGAATCTTCTTCTTTACCGATAGGAGTTTCCAAAGAAATAGGTAGTTGGGCAGATTTAGCAATAAATCGCAACTTTTCAATGGTCATTTCCATGCGGGTAGCGATTTCTTCTTCCGTGGGTTTGCGACCCATTTCTTGAGAAAGCAGCTTGGTAGTTTTCTTAATCCGGGAAATAGTTTCGTAGAGATGAACCGGAAGACGAATAGTACGAGATTGGTCAGCAATAGCGCGGGTAATTGCTTGACGAATCCACCAGGTTGCGTAAGTCGAGAACTTATAGCCTTTTTCGTGGTCAAACTTTTCAGCGGCACGTATTAGTCCTAGACTACCTTCTTGAATTAAGTCTTGAAAAGACAAGCCGCGATTCATGTATTTCTTAGCAATAGAAACCACCAAGCGGAGGTTAGATTGCACCATCTTATCTTTTGCACGACGTCCTACGTGGAGGCGATGGCGAAAAGCCTGTACAGGCAATTTAACAGCTTCTGCCCATTCTACATCGCGGGGATCTCGATCTAACTGTTCACAAAGTCTTTCGCGAATTCGCTCTAGTTCTAATAAATCAGCAATTTTGCGAGCTAGTTCAATTTCTTCGTCTGCTCTTAACAGCCGAATTCGACCTATTTCTTGTAAGTAAAGCCGAATCGAATCTTCTGTGTAATGCTTTTTCTTTGTTTGGGCACGACGACGCGATTTAGCGGCTTTCCCAGACTTAGCGTCTTCCTCATCAGACTGAGGCTCTAAAAATTCATCGATGTCACCTTCATCGCTGATCAGCAACTCCTCTTCATCTTCCATTAAGAGTTCTTCATCTATATCGATATCAGGCTGATTGATAGTTTCTAGTTCAGGCTGATAAATTGTTTCGAGTACGTTGTTAGCCTGGTTCATGCCGCGTTCCTCATGCTCCTTGAACAATGATTTAGTGTTATGGTTTCCGATTTCATGAGATAGCTATTCGCTCTCTCAAAAGACGGTTTTTGGCTTTTACCCTTGGGAATTACGTTCTTAAACGCTGTTTGTGTTACTGAGTAACAGAACTATTGACTGAATTGGTCTAAAAAAGTCTCTAGTTACTAAACAAATTTAGCGGTTGACGCACTCATGCTTTCTATCACATTGTGACTGCAAAGACACTTTTGATTGTAGCTTATTTCACAAAAATTGCACAATTTTAGTGTTCTAAACATGTTAGGTATTGCTAATTGGATATGTTTATAAACACAGCAACAAATGTGACTATAAGTTACATTTGGACAAAAATTATGGAAACGGAAATTGTAATTGCCTTGTGGGCGTGAATGATAAATTTAAATCCGCCATTGGCTATGCAATTCCCATTTATCCCATGAGGAACAGTAACTAGGTACTAACAGCCTGTCGATTGTGGACTAAGGTAAGAAACATTGATGCACCCATTTTGAACCTTTCTCCTTGATTTACAGATTGGCATGTAGCCACTTACTCAGGCACGTAAGTCTTAACGCTGGTTTTAGTGTCAGACTATCCGGCTGCAAGCACCTGAACGAAAGTTTTCAGGCTTGAGCAGCACTACGGAGATGCCCAATTTTAGTTCCATTAGATCAGTCTGATTTGATCTTAGTCACACCTTAGCTGAATAACTACTAAAATTTCAACCTTAAGTTACTTGACAAATTGCTTGCACTCTTTTAACCGATATTGTAGTGAATTCAGACCAGAAATGGCACCATAGAAAGCAGAAAATTTTGAAAATAATGGCGAAAGTGCATTGGATAATTGCACAAGTCACAGTTGTACCCGATTACGATGAGGATTTAGCCCCTTGCCATAAAGCATCAACGGTAACAAATTGATAGCCTTTTTGCAAGAGTTGAGGAATTAAATATCTAGTTGTTTCTGCCACATCTTCCCCACCACAATAGCCATCATGCAACACAATAATTGAGCCATTATGAACCTGATTAATCACCCTTTTTACAACTATTTGCACGCCGGGACGCACCCAGTCTTCTGGGACAACGCTCCACATGACGCTTCGGTAATTCCACTTAGTTAACCAGTATAGTGTATTAGGCGTAAACAAGCCATTAGGGGGACGGATATCACGGATTTTTTCCGGTGACAGGTCGCAGGTGCTGTAGATAGCAGCTTGAGTTTTTTCTAGACTTTCCTGAAGTTGTGCGGTTGTTAAGCCAGGAAACGAGCGATGCTCGTATCCGTGTAAACCGATCCAGTGTCCCCGCTCGTAGACAGCTTTAGCGATCGCCCCATAGCGGTTTACACAAGCCCCTAACCAAAAGAAACTAGCTGGAACGTTGTAGCGGTCTAAAACCGAGAGCAATTGGGGGGTGTATTGTGGGTGAGGACCGTCATCAAAAGTTAAAGCAATATATTTGGCATTGGGATTACCTTGCCAAAGACAATTGGGAAAGCAAGGTTTAAGAACCTGGTAGAGAATCGGGTAAAGGGGAGCCAGATGCATAGTTAGTCATTAGTCATTAGTTGTTAGTCATTAGTCATCAGCGGCATAACTCTGAACTATTGACTCTAGATTATTAACTATTGTTAATTTTTTGGCTGACTTTTGCTGCTGGCTTAAAGACTATGGGTGGAGAAAAAGGTGCGGTTCCGGTCGGGATTTGTTCGCTAAATTCTAAAGCTTGCATGCTGTCAAAAACGGCATTCCTTACCACAGCTTCCTCCTCTTGATGGAGCAGAAGATGTAAACATTCGGCAACATGACGCTGATGGGAGGTGTCCAGACGGTTACGGCTGACTAATTTTGTCAGATGACGCACGGCTATAAGGCGTTTAATCGGGTCTTTTTCTGTTAAATTCCCTAACAATTCTTCAAACTTGTTGACCTCACGATTGCCATAAAAGCTGACAATTTGCCAAGCTAGCAACACTAAGGTGGCGAGAGTACCCAAGCCTTGTAAAATTGCGCCTGTAGCAATCCAGGGGCTGCTAGAGTCCATCCAAATAGCTGCGGCCATGTAAGTGCTAACACTAGCAATAGCACCGCTAGTCACGGCTAAAGTTAATTGCCGGTTGGAGCCACTAAAGAACTGATGCAATTCTGACAACCGCTTTTGCCAATTCCAATACTGCATCGAGTACACCAAAACCATAACGCCAACACCTACACTGGTAGCTAACAGCAACTTCCAGTTCCAAATCAGCATGGCAACTATGATAGTCAGCACTAAAAGAGCGCCTCCCGGACCCTGGAACCGATTTAAGAATGGCTGTCTTGTCCCGCTGCTATTCAACTCTATCAGCGACCTCTTTGGTATCTGGTTAATCTGTTGCCGCCAAAACGAAGCCTTTGCCACATTGCTTACCTATTGAATGACGAGATTGCCCATTGTATACCTCACCACGCATTTCATGCACATGGGGTATGGTTAATGATTAATATTTTCTACCAGAATAGGTTGCGTTGGGCACAGGATGACTAGATTTTCACTGCGATTAGAAAGACAAATAGCTCATAAACAAAGATAGGAAGTGCGCTTGGAGCCTCCGTCACTTCCAGCCAGGTCTAGTTATTCCCTGGGATTAATATGCTTTTTTAAATGGTTTTTACTTATCTAATAACAAAAACTAAAGTCATCGATGGTAAATTGACCATCAAAGGCACAGAACGTCACTCGATGGATGTCCTTGGCTTCTAACTTCAAAAGAACGTTAGGCTGGAAGTTAGAGTCAGAATTAGCGAGATTAGAGCCTGCTAATATATCTTGGCGCAGCATTTTGCGATCGCTCCCATAGGCGGTAAACACAAGTCGCTGCGAACTAGTTACAAAAGAACTTACCACCTGTACTGGTTGCACAAAAGTTGCTTCTAAGAACCCGCTTTTTGGAGACCCCATTAACACCATCCTACCTGAGTAGGTTGGAAATGCTGGGTTTGAGGGTTCTATGGCAATACAATTCGTGAAAATCACACCCCAGCGCTGGTATTGTCGCTCTACAACTTCAAAACACTCCAAATCCTCTAGGTCTAAGCAAACACAACATCCGCTGTTCGCAAAAGCAGGTAGTGTGTATTGCACCTCACCCCATTCTGGTAGACCGACAATTGGATTTTGGCTATTCAAGTCGTTAGATGCAGAATCGGACTCTTTAATCGTTAGCGCTTTGTTAGATTGCAGAGCATGTTGCTGTACCACGACACCTGCTTTAAACATTTTCTATAAATTTGAATTGCTAATTACATCACAAGCTACCGTCTTGCTCCCTGCGGTTTCGGATTCGAGTCTTAGGAGCCAGTGAATAGTCAACAAAGTAATTTGGTAAGTAGGCTTCTTAACCTCCCTGTTGGACTTGTGTTCTCGCCTTGCGGGCACAAAACTGATGTTTACCCTCTGTTAAAGTAGCATAAAAGCAGTATGTAGGGCTATACCCCTCAGTGCTGTCCGCTACCAAAAAACAAGATAATCAAAGATAGCTCCACGGAAAAAAGTCAGATATTAGCTGTATCCACTTTAGCAAATCTTTATTGAATCTTTAAACACCAGAGACTTACTTCATGTGTTCTTTATATACTCTTCATAGAATCTTCATGTTTTTTCTATTTAATCCGGAACATCACCCGGTAGTGAGAAGCCATTGGCAAGTTGATTCATTAATCATAGAACTAGAGGCGAGGTATCATCCCAGGCAGCAAATAGGCTCCCAGTAGGGGAATCAGACAAATAGCAAGGATGGGAGAATCTAGTCGCACAACCCAACAGACACCATCACCAGTACCAACCATCAATAAATAACAGCGAACAAATACTTATGCTTCAACCACCAGGATTTGAGCAACGCTCTGTAATTACCTCTCTCGGTAGAATGGTGTACTATACTACCACGGATACACCCTGGACAAGGGAATATACTGAGCATCAATCACAGGAACCTCCAGAGAAAACTCCAGAAAAAACCTTAGTCTTTCTTCATGGCTTTGGTGGTGGTTCTTCTGCCTATGAGTGGTCAAAAGTATATCCAGCATTTGCTGCCGAGTACCGAATTTTAGCTCCCGACTTAATTGGTTGGGGACGTTCAGAGCATCCGGTACGGAATTACAAAATTCAAGATTACTTGACAACAATTAGGGAATTTTTAGAGCAGACTTGTAGTGAACCTGTAACAGTAATCGCTTCTTCCTTAACGGCGGCTTTGACAATTCGAGTAGCGATAGAAAATCCCCATTTATTCAAATCTTTGATTCTCACTACTCCAGCAGGACTAGCTGATTTTGGAGAAGATTATTCCAAAGGTTTGTTTGCTCAAATAGTTAGCGTTCCTGTGGTTGATAAATTACTTTACAGCACGGGAATTGCCACTAGGGGAGGTATTCGCACCTTTTTAGAACAAAGGCAATTTGCTCAATCTAACCTCGTTTATGAGGAAATTGTGGAAGCTTACCTGGAATCTGCCCAGCAACCTAATGCAGAGTACGCAGCGCTGTCTTTTGTGCGTGGTGACTTGTGCTTTGATTTGGCTGCTTACATCAATCAGTTAACGATTCCTACAGCTATTATTTGGGGAAAAAAATCACAATTTACTGGACCGGAAATTGGAAGACGCTTGGCGCAAATGAATCCCCAAGCTATCAGGATTTTTCAACAGTTGGAGGATGTGGGATTGACGCCACAGCTAGAAATGCCAGCAGTGACAATTGGTTTAATCAAGCAGTATATATCATTGCTGAATGAATCTTTTGCCATAGCATAAGTAATCGGTAATGGGGAGTGACCTTTGAGTGGTCAAATAGCAGATACAGACTCCACAGCAAATATCACAGCAATGGGTAGTAGGTTATTATCCATTCATTGCCTATTACCCATTCCCCATTACCTATTACCCATTCCCCATTTATTGTTTAATTCTCAGGTCAATCACGGTAGCGTTGAAGTTGTAGTTAAAACCTTCCAGTTCAATCGGTACGCCAATTTTCAATTTGCTGTTACCGATAACTGGACCAGTATCTGTAACTTGGGCTTTACCTTCGAGGGTCAAAAGCATATCGGTGCTGAAGTTATTACCTCTAGGGTCGGGTAACTCTTTGATGTTGCCATCGGGCTGAGGAACTGCTAGTGTTCTCGGTAACTGTTGTACAGATTTAACTGCAATTGCACCGTGGGGTTGATTGCGGATGATGATATTTGTTTTGCCTTCTTTTTTAAAGTTATTAAATAACGCTTCTGGGTCACGTACGTTCAAACCCCTGACAACTAAGTCTACTTCCACTGGTTTAAGTTGATTATTGATTTGAGCAACAGAACCAGTAGTACCGGGGAAAAAGAATATTCCTACTATCACTAGCAGAATTACCAGTCCTGCACCAAAATCGAGAATGTTGATTTTGCCGAATAAGCGACCTTTGGAATCTAAAATAGCCATAACATGTTTTCCAGTTAACCGCACAGAATTGCTTATTAAACCGCTGTCTCCGCTGGGACTGCGAAGGAATTAACAGCGACTGGGTGCTACGATCATGTGTCAGCTTATCACGACTGCTGTTTTCTGTTCCTGGAAACTTAGGTTGAAGATTTGCTGTCACTATATCGCGTACGTCCAGTTGATTTAGGAAAAGAGTGATACATAAAAACCTACGTAGGAATAAGGTATTGCCTTAGCCCTGCCTACTCCTTTGAATCATCATCAAAGTTAAACGGTATAAATTCATGTCTTATCATCTCTGTAAATCAGTCATCCCCAACCATAAGACCACTGGGGAGTGTGAATCAACCCTATATTATGCAATACCCAAGAACCAGCAGTTTTTTCCGGGTGTGGCTTTTGGTAGTAAGTATCGAATATAGTCAGTAATTAATGAGGTAAGCCTGCTTTGACTTGGATGAAGATTTTGCCGTGCATACTCTTTTGATTGAGGGATACTAATAGTGTGTTGTTGGGTTTGACTGTTATCAAAAGTTTTTACTTTTTTTAAGAGAGAATCTTCTACCGGTTAAGGGGATTTTATGTCCAATACTAGCTTAGGGAAAAAAATTGCTGCTTATTTGCTGTATTAGTTACTGTTGATAGATGATGATTGATTTTTCTTATAGGTTCACTAGATATATCTTAAAAGGTATATTACTCTTCTCGCATTGACGCGCTTTCTGGCGCTAAAACCCGGTTCAATTGCAATTTGTTTGTAAAGAGTCTTTGAATCTGTTTGTAAATGAACGGATTGAGATTCATATTAGAGTCAATTTAAACTATCGATTGTAAGTGCTGCCAAAAAAACTATGGAAAACCTCGCCTATCTCTATTTAACCTGTGCCTACGAAGACAGCGATCCCCCAGAACTGATTCCGGTTCTCAAGCATTGGCAACAAGCAATTGGTATCAACTGGAAACGCTTATCCAGCTTGGCATGGAAATACATGCTAACTCTTTCTCTGTCATTAGCGCTTGTGACTATTGCTGGTGGTGCTCAAGCGCTACAGAAAGGCGACAATAACCCCGAAGTGAAAGCGCTGCAAGAACAGTTAAACAAAGCGGGCTACTTTGAGGGTCAACCAACTGGGTTTTATGGTGCAATCACAGAAGCATCTGTTAAAAGATTCCAAGAAGCTAATGGGTTAAAACGTGATGGTATTGCTGGGGAAGCGACGATGCGGAAGCTGCAGCAATACTCTAGCACTGTCAAAAACCAGAACGAAACTAATCAACCCACTGCGAGTAACCCACCAGCCAGCAACTCTCCAGCTACTAACAGTAAGGTCGCAGTCACCCTCAAAAGAGGCGATCGCAGTCCACAAGTGAAAACCCTGCAAGAACAGTTGCGCGTCGCAGGTTACTTTTTTGCTGACTCCAGCGGGTTTTATGGTCCAGTTACGGAAGCTGCTGTCAAAAGATTCCAAGAAGCTCATGGGATTAAACCAGATGGAGTCGCAGGTCCGTCTACCCTGACTCAATTACCAGGTGCTGGGCTGGGTTTTGGTGAAGATGAAACTCCGGCTCCCCCAGCTTCAGGATCAGCGACGAAAGTTTCTAGTTCAGCGAAAGTTTCTAGAAGCACCCTGGTCACAGGTGATCGCGGTGAAGAAGTTCGAGAGCTACAACAGCATCTCAAAAAAGCTGGTTTCCTAGAAGGTAAGGTGGATGGTGTCTTTGGTCGCTTGACCGAAGAAGCCGTGCTGCGCTTCCAAGAAGCTAATTACTTGGCTACTAGTGGTGTTGCAGGACCTACCACCAGGGAAAAATTGGCACGAGTAACAGTTTCTGACACGTCTCAAAAACTAGCACAAGCCTCCCAACCCCAACAGCACATCCTAGAGTTACAAAAACGCCTGAAAGAACGGGGTTTTTACAACGGTCCGATGAGCGGTATTTTAGGCGACGAAACTCAGCAAGCTATTCAAGAAGCGCAGGAATACTACGGTGTCAATCAAGATGACATTAAACAAGGACGTTTCTAGTCTTTGGGATAAATACTTGGTGAGTGTGGAATCAACTTTTGTTACTTAACACCCAATATCAAAACATGTCTTCCTGGTGTTGATTCTCAACTATTTATGCTGGTAAAGCTAGTGGCGGGAAGATAACTAAGAAACTTTTTTTTACAAGAGGCTTTGGGTGTTGAAATTGCTTTCACAACAAACTTACAAGTCAATTGTCAAAAGTCCATCGTCTAGAGTTTGACTATTGACTGTGGACTTTTGACTCTTGAATCTTGAATGTCGCTAAGTAGCTTGCTTGCTTAGGGTGCATTTACCTTTTCAGCTACTATGTTTGCTAAACAGGAAGTAATGCCCGCTGACATTTCGGACAAACGGCATGGATTGTCAACTGGCAATCGAGAAGGTGATAACCTTCTTTTTGAGCAGTTTTCGCACCAATTTTCAAAATTGAATCATTCTTGAACTCAATGGTGGTGTTACACCGAACACATATTAAGTGATGGTGATGATAAGGATAGGGCTGGTTGAGTTCGTAGTGTTTGTGTCCTTCTCCCAGTTCTAGTTCCCGTAAAATACCCATCCGTGCCATCAACTTCAGAGTCCGATAAATCGTTGACAGGCTGATTCCTTCCCCTTTAGTTTCTAACTGATGGTAAAGGTCTTCAGCACTGAGATGTTCACCTTTGGGCAGTTCTTGGAAAATGTGTAAAATTGTTTCTCGCTGGGGAGTTAAACGCCAACCGCGTTCGTTGAGTTCCGCTTTGAGTGAAGAAGCTGTATAGACAGTCATAATAAATATTCTCAACAAAGCCTGTTAATTGAGAATATTAACAAATTTGAGAGTCAGTTGGCAATCAATGAAGACTATTGATAATAATTACTAACTGCTGATATATTTTGAGTTTGAGTCTAATCAATAACAGGACTTACGCAACTGGCACATTTATTTTGTTTGTAGTAAGCGCTTAATCGCTTATAACGGCACTAAAGTGCCTACTACGAACCCAAAAATCATCCTAGGTGTGTGACACTTGCGTAAGTCCTGAATAAATGAGTTATTTTACTGGCAATAAAAACAATTACCAAGTAAAAACCTAAAAATTTTCATTAACTCTGGTTATAAGTTAGCATCAAATGCAAATATTTGCTATAAACCATTGATACTGAGGCAATAAGAATCTCAATTTTCATCAAGTTAACAATCAAAAAAATACGGAGATGCAGTGAAATTTTTATCACTACATCCCCGTAGGTTGTCAACAGAGAGCCTTATAGAACCCGCCCGGAAGGGCGAGGTATTATTTATTTAGCTAAGAGATTCCAAATAATCGCGAATCCGGTTGCGGCGTTTGGGTTGGCGTAATTTTTGTAACGCTTTGGATTCGATTTGTCGGACACGTTCCCGCGATAAATCGAGAGCGCGTCCTATTTCTGCGAGGGAGTAGGGATGACCATCCGCTAAACCAAAGCGCATTAAAATTACGTCGCGTTCGCGGCTGGTTAAATCTGCTAGCAGATGTTGCAAGTCCCGTTGCAGGGATTCACGCATCAGCATTTCTTCCGGAGAAATGCTGTCGGTTTCCAGCAATTCGCCTAATTCTGTATCTTTTTCCTTACCAACTTTGGTTTCTAGAGAAACAGAACGAGGTACGCGCAACAGAACTTCCCGGACTTGGGTGGGAGTCATGTCTAATTCAGCAGCCAAATCGTCAAGAGTGGGAGTACGACCTTTTTCTTGAGCAATTTTACGTTGAGCTTTCTTAATTTTGTTGAGTTTTTCTGTAATATGTACCGGCAGACGGATGGTGCGGCTAGAAGTCGCGATCGCCCGTGTAATTCCTTGCCGAATCCACCAATAAGCGTAGGTACTAAAACGATAACCCTTAGTGGGGTCAAATTTTTCTACCGCCCGTTCTAAGCCAAGGGTACCTTCTTGGACTAAATCTAATAATTCTAAACCGCGATTTTGATATTTTTTGGCAACTGACACTACTAGGCGGAGATTCGCCTTAATCATGTGTTCCTTAGCCTGGAGTCCCTCACTTTGTATTTGCTCCAGTTCTTCTACGGTCAAATTGGCTATTTCCGCCCATCGCCGTTTACCCTGCGCCAAAATCTGCTTGAGTTCTAAGACTTCTACACTAGCAGTTTTAGCCCAGCGTTCCATAGAAGGGCGATGTCCTAGCTCTGATGCCAACCGCTCTTGAGCTTCAATCAAGCGAAGATAAGATGAAATCAGAGCATCATCTTGCTTGGCTGCCTTAGAGAGCTGTTCCCTCAACTTCAAGTAGCGTTGGACTTTTTGTGCTTCTGATACTTCTTCGTCTCTTCCTAACAGCCGAACCCGACCGATTTCCTGAAGGTATAGACGTACTAAGTCGGTACTGCGACGGTTAGGAGTAGCAGTAAAGTTAGCAGCTTCATTAGCAGCCGCTTCCATTTCATTCAGGTCTTCGACTGGTAACTCACTTTCATCGATAGAGAGTTCTTCGTCAAAATCCTGACTGAACTGTTGGGGATCGAAAGCTGCATCTGCTTCGTAAAAGGATGTTGCTGGCATAAAAGTTCGTCTCAATGGCGACCGGTGACAATAGATTGCGGTTAGCTAATCAACTGATGCTATTGTTCCCCTGATTCAAGATGAACGAACATTAATCCGAGTTCCTTGAACAACTTTTGTGTAAAAGTTTGGTAAAGCTTCATTTGAATCAGGTAATTAGGGGAGTCGGCGGTGAATGCCGCACTTACACCGACGGCTGCTCCCATGCACAGATGCATGTGAAACTGCGAACTATCTTCATGGGGTTTGGGGTCTGGTGTAGACCTGTGGTACCTGATGACAAAGATAGTTCACTCAAATAACATCAACCCTCAATAGAGGCTTAGTTTACTTCTACAGCGCTACTACTAGCATTTCCTGACAAAATGCCGATTTTTTTGTCATTAGTTATTAGTCATTAGTTATTAGTCATTAGTCATTAGTCATTAGTCATTAGTTATCAATCCCCCATGCCCCATGCCCCATGCCCCATGCCCTATGCCCCATGCCCTAGTGATACTCTGGCTTGGTGTCGCGCAGCATTAGTTCGTCTAGGGCTTGTTGTGGTGTAATCTCACCCTGGAGCAGGCGATACACTTGCTCGGTAATCGGTACATATATATTGTGTTGCTGGGCACGCTGCATCAAAACTTCGGTAGTGTTGACTCCCTCGGCAGTACCTTCTAAATGGGAAATAATTTCTAGCAAGGTCTTACCTTGAGCTAATTGATACCCAACCTGGTAATTGCGACTTAAAGGACTGTTACAGGTAGCCAATAAATCACCTAAGCCGGACAAACCATAAAATGTCTCGGTTTTCGCCCCCCAACTGTTGCCAACGCGAACCATTTCTGTTAAACCACGGGTGACAAGGGCTGCTTTCGCATTGGTTCCCAAGTGCAAACCGTCACACACCCCGGCAGCGATCGCAATGACATTTTTGAGGGTTCCCCCCAGTTCCACACCCAAAGCGTCGGAGTTTGTGTAAACCCGGAATCGACTAGAATTAAACACATCTTGCACTACTTGTGCCGCCCAGGGGTCATTGCTAGCAACTACTGTAGCAGCGGGTAACTGCTGTTGAATTTCTTTTGATAAATTGGGACCCGACAGCACAACTACTGGATGATGGGGAAAAGCTGCTTGCCAAATTTGTGAGGGTGTCCAGGTGGTTTGGGGGTCTAAACCTTTGGTAGCGGTGACGAAAATTGACTCAAAGGCTAATGGTATTGATTTTAACTCCTCTGCTACAGCCTGTACCCCTTTCATAGAAATTGCTGACAATATAATGTCAGCATCTTTGACTACTTGCGCTAGGGTTACAGAACTACGTCGCGACCACAAACGTACCTCGTGACCGTTTGCAGATGCGAGGGTGGATAGGGCAGTTCCCCAGGCACCGGCGCCGAGAATGGCGATATTGAGTTTTGAGTTGGAATCAGTCGCGGCGCTCATAATTCAGGTTTCAGTTTTGAGTTGTAGGGAGCGGGGTTTCCTCACCCTTACAGAGTGTTGCGGTTTCCATGAATCACCCAAAGCTCAACACTCATAACTCAGGATTGAGATGGAGCGGGTAGACCCCGCCCCTACATTAAACCTCACTCTTACACCGGGGATAGTTTTCCATTAATTCCCGCACCTGTTCAGCATGATATGAGCTTCTTGTCAAGGGTGTGGAGACAACTTGTAAAAATCCGATAGATTCGCCAAACTCCCGCCAAGCGTCAAATTGTTCTGGGGTGATGAAGCTTTGGACTTGCAAGTGTTTTTGACTGGGCTGGAGGTATTGACCAATGGTGATGATATCGCAGTCAACGGCGCGTAAGTCTTGCATACAGGCGCGGACTTCCTCGTCGGTTTCCCCTAGTCCGACCATAATGCCAGATTTAGTATAGACCCAAGGAGCTAGTTCGCGGGTGCGCTGCAAAAGTTCCATTGACCGCTGATAATTACCTTGGGGACGGACGCGGCGATATAAACGGGGAATAGTTTCAGTGTTATGGTTAAGGACTTCTGGTGCGGCTTGGAGAATGATTGCGAGTGCATCCCAATTACCGCATAAGTCGGGGATAAGTACCTCGATGGTAGTATGGGGTGAGACTTGGCGAATTTCCGCAATACAGCGGACAAACTGGGAAGCACCACCATCGGGTAAGTCATCCCGGTTGACGGAGGTGATAACGACGTGGTTTAAGCGCATCCGTCGTACAGCTTCCGCCAGTCGCTGGGGTTCGCTGGGGTCTAAGGCTTTGGGTTTTTTCTCAAAGTCAATATCGCAGTAGGGACAAGCGCGGGTACAGGCAGGTCCCATAATTAAAAATGTGGCTGTACCAGCGTTGAAGCACTCGCCAATGTTGGGACAGGAGGCTTCTTCACATACGGTATTTAGCCCTAAGTCCCGGAGAATTTCTTTAACGTTACCAACGCGCTCCCATTGCGGCGCTTTTACCCTTAACCAGTCTGGTTTAACACTCACAACCCGCTTTACCACTTAAATTATTAAATATCCAGGTTTATGGTAGCAAGCAACGGGCTGTTTGGTTAATTTATGTTGGGGTGGCTTTGTGATTTATTGATGAATGTGATAATATCTATTAACAATGGCGTTATTGTGTCGGGATGTAGCGCAGCTTGGTAGCGCACTTCGTTCGGGACGAAGGGGCCGCTGGTTCGAATCCAGTCATCCCGATTTTTTGGATACGATTGCCAAATTACTTGTCCGTGGTGACAAATTAGTTAACCACCGTAGTGCATTGGTATTATGAGGTGAAGAGATTAGAAGAAGTTAGAACCTATCCCACTAACAAAATCCTTTTAACCCATATGTGGATAGTGGCAAGGTCAAGGAAAGAATCAAAATATACTGTTTTGCGTTCCCAGCTGACACTTAAGCGCCGATATTTACGTTGATACCATGCTTTCACAACGTTCTTGCTGGTATCTAGGGACTGAAATTTTAATTGGTCTACCCCTGTTTTTCTTGGTTTTCCAGACTCGTTTTGGTATTTGAGGTCTAATTTCTCGTCTACGTGATGGTTCTTCAGGGAATACATCATTGAAAAGCTTCCATTCCAGGTCACTTAATCCTTCAAAACGCCCAGCCATAAACCGATACACCCTTTTTGTACAAGAGTAGATTACCATATTTGGGCATTAGTGGGATATGTCCTGGTATCGACAGCAACTAAAACAAGAAATTCCTCAATTAATCGCCAAATGGGAACCGATTATGGACGTTCAAGTCCACGACTGGGGAATCAAACAAATGAAACCCAAATGCCGCTATTTCTTGAGCATTTTTAAAATTATCGATAATCTTTATTTCTTGATTCTGATTTGCAAGTTTAGGTTAACAGATGGTAATATTTTTTCTCGGCTAATCCAAGCTCCAAATCCCAAGATTGAGAAACATGAAACTAACATAACAACGAAAATTATTTTCTTAGTTATTTGTGAAGATTCGCGTTCTTCAAATTGTATTTTTATTTCAGTATTATTTTTGATTTGTTTTGCTGTGCCAGATGCATTATTTAAGGACTTAGCTTTTTCCTTACGCTTTTCTTGCTCAAGATATTTTAGATTTTGCTCTACTTGCCCACTTAAGTTATTAGCTTGTAATATTAAGTTATTTGATTTATCTCTCAGGCTTTCACATTCACTAAAAATATCTTCTAAAGAAATAAAATAATCATCACTAGATATAATTAATCCATACTCATCATCGAACCAATCTAAAGCAAAATCACAATTGCCAAAAAATGATGTTATTGCAAATAATACATCTGCAACACTTTCACTATTCTCAAGGATCTCTATAATCTGATTAAGCCGTTCTTGTAATTCCGTCAATTGACATTGATAATTTTTTATATTATATAATTCTTTGTTGAGTAAATTATAATTATTAAAATCTAAATTATTTGTCAAGCAATCCTCAATATTTTTAATTTGATCAATAACACTTGGTTTAAGTTGTTCTGAGCAAATATGTGCTATAGGAATCCTATTTGATTTTTGAAAAAGATTACGAGAAAATACGGTTGGGTGTAAAAGTGTAAGAGCATACAAATGATAAATCAGCATCTACAAACTGCAATACTCCCCCCGGCACCGGAAGTGACAGCGACGGTACTCCCATCTGAAGACGCACATAGTAATGCGATCGCAGAACTACAGGAATTTATAGCTCTTCGTCCAAATGCCCGTGAGGTAAGGAAAGCGCTGGCAGTAAAATTGGTTTATCAAGGTTATTTGTATGAAGAAATTCAAAAAATTTTAGATGTGTCACTGGGTTCGATAACAGGCTGGAAGCAAGCCTATGAAGAGTACGGAATAGATGGACTGCGCTTAAATCACAAAGGCAAAAAAAGTTACTTAAGTAGCGAACAAAGAGAACAGGTATTGAGTTGGTTACAAACCAAGGATGTTTGGGAACTGGGGGAACTAGAATATAAACTAGCCTTTGAGTATGATGTAATTTATGAGTCAAAACAAAGTTACTATGACTTGTTCAACGCAGCGGGAATTAGTTGGAAGAAAACCACTAAATTGAACCCTAAAGGAAATCCAGATGCTGTTGAAGAAAAAAAAAAGAGATTGAAACACTGCTGGCAGATGCAAGCGTGGAAATCGAATCTGGAAAGTTGAGAGTGCTGCTAATAGATGAGTGTCATTTAATGTGGGGAGATTTAAGCGGTTATGTATGGGGGAGAAGTGACCAAGAAATAGCAGTTCCAGTAGTCAACGAGCGAGAAAAGCAGACATATTATGGTGCTGTTGACTACCTGGAAGGAAAGCTAATTCTCAAAGCTTATGAAGCAGGAAACTCAAAAAATACCATCGACTACCTACGACATTTACTAGCTGAATCGAAGGAACAAAGATTGCTAATTTTTTGGGATGGTGCGAGCTACCATCGTTCCAAAGAAATTCGAGATTTTTTATCTGAGGTAAATCTTGATTTACCAGCCGAACAACGGAAAATACATTGTGTTCGTTTTGCTCCCAATTGCCCTACGCAAAATCCGATTGAAGATATTTGGTTGCAAGCAAAAACATGGGTTCGACGCTTTTGTGCATTAATTCCAACATTCCCGCATCTAAAGTGGATGTTTGAGTGGTTCATTCGACACAGTACATTTGATTTCGCCAGTCTTCAGATGTACGGAGTTTTTTCAAAAATCAATTAGGATTCCTATATAAGTTGTTCGTAACTTAAAAAATCTTCTGCTAATTCTTGAAGCTCATTAGACCATTCAATCCATTCTTCTATTTTAGATTTTAAATCTTCTAATGTTAATTCTGCTTCTGGATCGCCAAACTTATCTGAAATAAACCCTGCGCTACCTGCAATAACTGTGCCTAATAAAAAACCACCAGGAATAAAAAAACTTGCTGCCGTACCTAAAAAAGGTAAGACTTGCATTGCTGTATTTTTAAACTTCTCAAAACCCAATTCTTCGTCAATCGCTTCGTGAATATTTTGTAGTTTTGCTTCAATAGCATTTAACTTTTTCGCTTCCGAACGAATTTTTTTAGCGTCACCAATAGTCAGTTTTAAATTATCAACAATATTTGGTAGTTCTTCGAGAATATCTTTAAAATCAGCCACGATAGTCCTCACAAAATAACCCTAAGAGTCACCTAGATTAATACGTACTATTACTTAGCATGTAAATTTATTTACAATTATCAAAGGTTATAATTATAAAGTTCCCTAATTTTATGGAGAATGAACATATTCACGCTCACATGTCTATAAAAGAACAAAAATAAAACCTGCCCTTACTAAAGTGATAAGCGATTACTTCTTTTTGCCTCTTCCCCATCTTTGCAAACGGTGGAAAACACCTGTGACACCACCCATCAATCCACAAAGCCGGACTCTTAAACCTTGCTCTACAATTAGGACACTCCGACACTAACCTCAATTTGTGGCGATACACCTTTATGCGATAAGCGAAGCTTATCGCACCTCAAAAATAAAACAAACAAGTAAAATAGTTCCCTAGAGTATTATAACAGTCGCCACAATTGTTAGGACATTTTTCTTTTCCCTGTTAAGAGTTCCCTGTTAAGAGTTAAGAGTTCCCTTTAAAGCAAAATATAATGTCCTAACCGATATGTCCGTTGCTATACCTGACATCTCATACCAAAAGGTGGCAGCCTAAAATTCTGAGCGGTTGAACCTCTCAGCACCGGCAGGTTCTAGCTTCTTTGGTGCAAGATATGATCTGACAAGTACCAAATGAGTCAAAATAAGTCAATATAACCAGAAAATGAGAAGCTGCGATATCCCACGCAAAATTTCATGATGGAAGATTACGTTAAACCTGGTAAGTCTTACCGTGCATTGCTGCGAGAACGTCAGGGACAAGGTTTCTCTGAAATCGAGGTGACTGAGATTTTGCAGCAAGTACTACTCAAACTGGTGCCAATACATCAGCAAGGATTGGTGCAAGGTGACATTTCCCTTGATACGCTAGTGCAAGAGCAAAATAGTTTACAAGCCGTCTTAGTCGCCAATCCTGACACCTCTACTCCTAGCGATCGCCCTGTTCATCACTCAGAGAAAAAAGAAAATAGTGCCGCACAAGACACTTACGCCCTCGGTGTGACAATGGTTGCTTTACTCACAGGGCAAGATCAGCAAGGTTTAGTCAGGGAAGAAATCACGGAAAATTTACAAGATAGGTGTGTAAATGGTAGCCATTTAGCATCGGTTATAGCACGGAGTCTCTCCCCGCAAGCAGGCTATGCAAATGCCATGAAAATGTTGGCAGCGTTATCATACCAACACCACATTACCCCCTTCAATACCGCATCAGCACAAAAGTCGTCCCTGACCACCGAGAAACCCGCTGAAAACACTATCCCCGCTCCAGAGGAAACATCCCCAGATAACAACCTACCCCTGGAAAGTGAGGATTTAAAGGAGTCCTATGCCAGGTTTAGTATATACAATCCCGATACCGCACCTTGGCGTTGGGCGATAATTAGTGCTGCGATCACTAGCTTAATTGCTGCCGCAGGTTTTGCTCTGTCCCAATCTAATCCTGCAAAGGTAGCAAAACCCAACACATCCCCTAATCTCACGGTTTCTAATCCCTCTGTTTTGTCTGCAATACCCACACTCAGCCCTTCAGCTACTATTCCCAATAGTACATCTAGTTATATCAGGAAACAGCCAGAAAATTCTCAACCGCGCAGTAGTATATTTCCTAGTACAGATATAGGGAAAGGATGGAAGACCTCCCCAGCGCTGCGTCAATCAAATCCTATCCCCACTATCCCCTCTGCAACTGTGCAAAAGGTATCACCATTAGCACCGTTAGCAGTTGTACAAAATTACTACACAAATATCAACCGCCGCAATTACAAAGCAGGATGGAATAATCTATCTACTAAGATGAAAAACGCGAAAAAAGTTCATCCGAATGGCTTCCGTTCCTTTACTGAGTGGTGGGACAAAATAGAAAATGTTGAGGTTGCAGAAGCTGATTTATCTTCCAAAGCTACTGAAACAGCGGTGGTAAATACTCGCTTGAAATATAAGATGAAAAACGGGAATTCTTCTGCGGAAAAGCTCCAGTTTTTTTTAGTAAGAAATAAACGAACTGGAAAGTGGATGATTGATAACGTGCAACGGCAGTAAATAATCAACCACAGATGAATTATCTGTACATCTGTACGTTGGGCTTTGTAATCAATTTTTTACTTGACACAAGACCACTTTCGTGCATTCTAATTAAGTGGTCATTTTTGCTGAATAAATTCCTGCCAAATTCTTGCGTTGGGTACTACTTACCACTTATTCTTAATATCAGCAGCACTAAATCTGCGTGTCACCCATCGACCATAATTGTTTGGTTCCTAGTAGCCACTAAAGTGCGCTACTCACCGCTCTTGCCGCTGACTAGAACCAAAATAATCTGCCAGTGGGGTAAGTCCGGCTCAGATATGTCTAAATAGAGCGCTAGTCCAACAAACCACAAAAGAAAATATGTCTCAACAAGATTTATCAATAGTAACCATTTGTTTTTTTAAGGTTCATATAAACCCAACTATAAAGGATATCACAAAGAAACTATCTTGTCAAAGATAATTACGACCAACCCTTATTCAACAGGCAATACCCGTGTTAGAAGCATTCGTGTTCGCAACAATATTGTGCGGATTTTTAGGCATCATCCTGAAAAAGAACCTGGTGATGAAGATAGTCGCGATGGATGTCATGAGTACGGGGGTTATAGCCTATTACGTGCTGATTGCATCGCGAGAAGGCTTGTTCACACCAATTGTGTCAAAGGTCAAAAATGGTGATTTCGCCGATCCGGTTCCCCAAGCGGTGATATTGACGGCAATTGTGATCGGCTTTTCGATTCAGGCATTAATGCTAGTTGGTGTCATGAAGCTAGCACGGGATAATCCCACCTTGGAAAGCAACGAAATCGAGAAGAACAACACGCCATGAGTACCATTACCATCGCCTGGATAGGATTCCCATTTTTTGTGGGGTTCCTGATTTTTCTGCTACCCAAACTTGACCGCTATCTTACCATGTTGGGGGCTATTGCTTCCGCTGGATATGCCCTGCTGCTATTTGTCGAACAGTCGCCGCTGAAACTCCAGTTACTGGATAATTTTGGCGTCACCTTAGAGCTAGATGATTTGACAGGCTACTTTGTCTTGACAAATGCGCTGGTAACTGGTGCAGTACTACTTTACTGTTGGGGCACAGGGAAGACGGCTTTCTTTTATGCCCAGACAATTATAGTGCATGGTAGCGTCAATGCCGCCTTCGCCTGTGCAGATTTTGTCAGTTTATACGTAGCGCTAGAGGTAAGTGGGATTGCGGCGTTTCTGTTGATTGCTTATCCCCGTAGCGATCGCTCGATTTGGGTGGCCTTACGCTATCTGTTTATCAGCAACACTGCCATGCTTTTTTATCTGGTGGGTGCAGTGCTAGCCTATCAGACAAGTCATACATTTGCTTTTGCTGGGTTGCGTGGGGCACCTCCGGAGGCTCTAGCCTTAATTTTTATGGGACTATTGGTCAAGGGGGGAGTGTTTGTATCCGGGTTGTGGCTACCCTTGACTCACTCGGAATCAGAGACACCAGTATCAGCGCTGCTGTCGGGAATTGTGGTCAAAGCGGGGGTCTATCCCTTGCTACGTTGTGCCCTGATTTTGCCGGAGGTCGATCCGATAGTCAGAATCTTCGGAGTCGGGACAGCACTGCTGGGAGTGTTCTATGCAGTCTTTGAAAAAGACAGCAAGCGGATGCTGGCGTTTCATACAGTTTCCCAGTTAGGTTTTATCCTGGCTGCACCTAGTGTGGGGGGATTTTATGCCCTGACCCACGGTCTGGTCAAATCATCACTCTTCCTGCTCGCAGGGAACTTACCAAGCCGCAACTTCAAGGATTTGCAACAAAAACACATCGATACACCGATGTGGATAGCCCTAGTCATTGCTAGCCTCTCTATATCTGGTTATCCCTTGTTAGCTGGCTTTGGAGCGAAGGTATTAACAGTGAAGAATCTGTTACCTTGGCAAGCGATCGCCATGAATGTTGCCGCTGTAGGAACCGCTATATCCTTTGCTAAATTCATCTTTCTCCGACCAGGGGGACAAAAGGATGTAAAATCCGGGTTCTGGCCGGGGGTAATACTCTTACTCGGTGGACTGTTTGCGGCAAATGCTTTCTATTTCGAGGCTTATACACCCTCGAATATCATCAAAGCCATTGCAACTATCGGTGTTGGCTGGTTGGCTTATTTTGTAGTTTTTCGCTCCTCCGTACTCAAGCTGCCGCGTGTACTAGAGGAATTTGAGCATCTGATTGGTTTTATGAGCTTGATTTCGATGTTGATCTTCTGGATGGCATTAGCATGATTGGACATCTGATACTACGACTGACCATCTGGTTTCTGCTCACCGCCAATTTGAGCCTGGAAAATATCATCATCGGGATGACAATTGCACTCCTATTACCGCGTCGCTATACAGCCCCAGAAAAATTTAAAGATATGCTCCAGGTGCTGTGGAAAATCATCCTGGCGGTTCCCCAGGCATATATGGAGGCATTGGAAATGCTTTTCCGTCCCCATAAATACGAAGATGTCGTTATGGAACGGGTGCAATCAAAGCGTACCCCCCGACTGATATTCCTCGATGTATTTCTCATTACCTTTACACCCAAGACCATTGTCTTGAAATACCACGAAGAGGGTTGGTACGAAGTACACCAGGTGCGACGGAGGAAAAAGCGATGAACCTGATACTAATTGCCATGATTTTGGCACTGCTCATACCCTTCTATGAGGCATGGAAGGATGATGATATCTGGCAAACAATGTTAGCGCTTGCCAGTATTTCCAGCAAGGCAGCGGTGACAATCCTATTCGTCTCTGTCTTGCGGGATGATTGGATGATTGGTGTGGTTGGGGTGATTATCCTGAGTGTGGGTAATGCCGGATTCATGTTGCTGGCACAGATAGTCAAGAGAATCAACGACCTATGAGCAATATATTAAGTTATGCCTGTATGGCTGTGGGCATCGTCTTCTGGTTTTGGGGAACCTCTTACCTGTTGGGTAGGCGATCGGTATTATACAAACTCCACAGTCTTTCAGTTGCCGATACCCTGGGTTCGATAGCTATCATCATGGGACTGCTCCTCAAAAGACCCGGTGAATGGCCTTTACTCATCCTCGCTATCATCTGCTTGGCGATGTGGAACACAATGTTGGGTTATGTTTTGGCGTACTGTTCCACTAGCGGAGGTAAAGATGAATAATCCAGATTTCTATATTTATTTAATCGCCGCCTTGCTGCCGTTTTCCGCTTTTATCTTGATACTTCAGGTGAATCCCTACCATGCACTAGCACTGCGCGGGATACTGGGAGCCGTAGCAGCAATGTTATATGCAGTGTTGGGGGCGGCGGATGTTTCTTTGACCGAAGCATTAATGGGTACCTTGCTGGCGATTACACTGTATGCGATCGCAGTGCGGTCATCGCTAGTAATGCGTCTTGGTGTACTCGAAACCGAAGCAGAGCAAGACAACAATTTTGAGCAACTGCTGAAAGACTTCCGCCGCATTTTTAACAAACACTATATGCGTCTGGAACTAGTTCCCTACACAAATATCGAGGCTTTAAACCGAGCGCTGATGGAAAAAGAAGTCCATGTCACCTGCATCCCAGTGGAACACAGCGCGATCGACGAAACGCCACCCTATCACACCGTCACTAGGGTTAAACGCCTCTATGACATCATGCAAGGGGCGCAAGGCCTTGCGCCCCTACTTTCATCACCAATAACCAGCTTAAGCTATGTAAATGCACCAGAGACAACGCCACCAAAAGTAACCGTAAAAGATTTAGAGGAGCAGCGGACATGAAATGGGTCTACATTGTAGCGGGGATAGCACTATGTATCAAAATGCTTTTCCTGCCCAATCCAGCACCGGATTTCACGCAGATATCGATCGCGGAATTGGTTGTCAAAGATAGTGGGGTACCCAATGCAGTTTCGGGTATAATTTTTCGCAACCGGCTGTATGACACTATCTTTGAAGTGGTGGTATTTACAATTGCCATCTTGGGTGCTAATTTCATGCTGGCAAACGAAAGACCATCCTGCAATATCTATCAGTTTAAAGACCAACCCTCGATTGTGCTGGCGCGTCTGGGTGCAACCATTGCGGCGTTGGTGGGTATCGAATTAGCGATTCGGGGACATCTGAGTCCTGGTGGTGGTTTTGCGGCTGGTGTGGCGGGTGGTACAGCGATTGGTCTTGTGGCGATTACCTCATCCACCGAGTGGATGCAGGAAATTTACCAGCGCTGGCGCGCTGCTATCTGGGAGAAGGTTTCGGTTCTGGTGTTCATTGTTCTAGCGGTTATCACTCTGGCGGGCTGGGAATTACCGCATGGAGAGTTGGGTACACTGTTGAGTGGGGGGATGCTCCCAATTCTTAACATCCTGGTGGCGGTAAAAGTCGCCTTGGGTTCCTGGGCAGTTGTGTTGATTTTTATACGTTATCGCGGATTGTTGTGAGCTAAGCCGATTTTGGATTTTGGATTTGGGATTGAAACAAGACAATTCAAAATCGAAAATCGGGTAAATATTGCCTAACTGATATCTTGCACCACGGGAGGTATAACCTCCCGACACTTGTTCCCAGGTTGAAGCTGGGAACGAGAAACGAGAAAAAATCCAAATTCGCCTCAATATTGCCTAAGATAAAATCAACCGCTTTGGGATTGTTAGCGTCATGGCAAATATTCAAGATGCTCCCATGCAACCTATGACAACTATAACTGTCAAGTGGGAAAAATTGCCGGATGACTTTAAGTTACCAGAAGAACCTGTGGAAAATACTGGGCAACCCTTGATTGCTGGGGCATTACGCGAAAGCTTGGAGTTAGTAGAGTATATTCAGCCACAAATGCTCATCGCTTCTAATCTCGGTATCTGTGCCACTGTGAATGATGAGTTGGTGATCAAAGCACCAGATTGGTTTTATGTTTCTTCTGTATTACCAATAGCATTAGAAGCTGACCGCAAAAGCTATACACCGCAGGTAGAAGGGGATACTCCTGGTGTGGTGATGGAATTCTTATCGGAAACCGACGGTGGTGAGTATTCCGTTAAACGCAGCCATCCCCCAGGGAAGTGGTTCTTTTACGAACAGATTTTACACATACCAACCTACGTGATTTTTGACCCAGCAACGGGTTTACTAGAAGTATATCGGCTGCAAGATAAGCGCTACGAATTAGAATTACCCAATGCTGAAGGGAAACATTACCTGGAAGATATGGGTTTGTTTTTGGGAACGTGGAGAGGTGAAAAGGAAGGACGTACAGGTTATTGGTTGCGCTGGTGGGATAATAATGAAAATCTGCTACCTTGGGCTGTGGAGTTAGTTGAGCAAGAGCGTCAACGGGCTGAAGTTGAGCGTCAACGGGCTGAGATTGAGCATCAACGGGCTGAAGTTGAGCGTCAACGGGCTGATAGATTGGCTGCTTATTTGCGTCGAGAGGGAATTAATCCGGATGAGATTGATTTGTAGGTAAGCTCGTAGTAAGCGCTTCAGCGCTAAAGCGCTTACTACAAACCTTTAATTATTTACACCTACTTACTTAGGGGAAGCGATAGCTTCGCTACTGCGCTCCGCGCAGATCGCGCTGTTGAGAATTGGGGACAGAGGGAGGGTGCGATCGCGTTTCACACCTGCATCTCTATAAAAATAAAAGTATAATTACATACTAATAATTAGCTGTTACCAAGCAGATAGAGGAAGCACTGGCGCTGTGATGGTATTGCATTTAAAGGGCGATGGCGTCTTTGTCTGATTGTCAGCTAACAAGTCCGTATGAGTAAATTTTTCTGGAGATAATCACAGTGAAGCGATAAAATGACGAACGAGATGATGAAATGCGATCGCCGTCCTTATTTTACTCTTTAGCCTCTCAGGCAACTCCATTTATTTATAGTTATTTATATATACCTTCTAGGATTTACGTATTGATAAGAAATATCATCTATCGATACTCAGCAGTACAAGTATTGGTGAAATTATTCCCGCAGAGCTAAAGTAAATAACTTCCTTAGCAAGGTTTTAAACATACTTTTACAATTTTGTCAATGCGTAAGTCCTATATTTTTTACCCCGCACCGACACCAATCAAGTTCATACCTGAAACCCCAAAAGTTTTGCAGGATGAACTTCGGCGATGAAAAGCTGCCTGCTTGTAATATTATGCAAATTGATTCAAATCAGGCATTGCTGATATAAAAGCCAAAACGTACTGCCTACTTCGTAAGTTCACTGATTTAGGATATAATAATCGACTTCCTGGAGAGTAACACCCCCTATTTGACTAGGAACCGAAACTGGGAAAATAATGTCTGGGCAAAGCATAATTGAGAAGTATTTGTGCCTGGGATGGCACACCCTCCACAGGAATAGCTTGTCCCGGCGGACAAATGTCTAAAAGACTGATAAGTTACAACTAAACTGCGACAGGCATGAATCAACTGAACAACGGTTTCACCCTATTTCTAAGTCTCCTTGTAGAAGCATTGCCTTTTTTACTACTGGGGGTTTTATTTTCCAGTTTGTTGCTGTTGTTTATCGATGAGCGTCAACTGATTGCCAAAATCCCGAAAAATCCACTGCTAGGGGCGCTAATTGGTAGTATGGTGGGTTTTTTGTTCCCGGTGTGTGAATGTGGTAACGTACCAGTAGCGCGGCGGATGCTGACCCAGGGAGTACCCACACCTGTAGCAATTGGGTTTTTGCTAGCAGCACCGACAATTAATCCAATTGTGATTTGGGCAACCTGGACAGCGTTTCGCGATCAGCCAGAAATTGTGGTGCTGCGGGTAGTATTTTCCCTGTGTATTGCTACTATTTTGGGTTGTGTATTCAGCTTTCAATCTGACTTACAACCGATTGTTCAACCGTCAATTGCACGCGCTGTCAAGTTTAGCAAATCTCAGTCAGAAACCAAACGCTCTCGATCCACAGGTCCTGGACAACAAGTAGTAGCTTCCACGTTATTGCAGTCAGGAACCTATATGCTAGGTAAACCCGGTCAACCCCTGAGAATGGATACAGCAGTGATGTCAGACAATATGACAGCCGCTATTCCCCAGAAGCCTCTAGCAGATAAATTACGGCTGGTGGTCGATAATAGCATCCAAGAATTGCGGGAATTAGGGGCTGTGCTGGTTATCGGAAGTGCGATCGCTGCCACAATTCAAGTTGCAGTTCCCCACGAACTTATCCTTGGTCTTGGTTCAGGTCCAATCAGTTCCATCGCTGCCATGATGATATTAGCAGCAGTGGTATCGATTTGTTCTACAGTTGATTCATTTTTTGCCTTGTCCTTTGCTTCCACATTTACCAGTGGCTCATTGTTAGCTTTTCTGGTTTTTGGTCCGATGATTGACCTGAAAGCCATTGGTTTAATGTTATCGATTTTTAAACCCAAAGCTATCATTTACCTGTTTGCCTTAGCGGCACAATTAACCTTTTTGTTCACCTTATTTATTAACCTGCACGTCTTTTAATAATTTAGTCATTAGCGACCAATGACTAATGACTAATGACTAATGACTAATGACTAATAACCATTGAACCTTGATTTTGGAATAATGACTGCTATTTCCCACCTCAAACCCAAATTCCAAAAAATCAAAAATTTATTGCTACCTTGGCTGGATGTTCTGGCAATTATAGCTTGGGGCATGGTAATGTTAAAACATTGGCTGAGTGGCAAACTCAATCTTTTGATTCACCCCAATTATTTTGCCCTAGTGATTGCTGGCGGAATTGGATTGCTATTAATTGGTGGTTTTAAAGCTTGGGAACTTCTGCAACGGCGACGACGCCTAACTACTCCCACCGGGGAACATATAACTCTATTTACTCCCGGTTTTAGTAGTAGTTTACTGTTAATTACGGCCATTTGGGGATTTTTCATGACACCCCAAGTCTTTGCTAGCGATAAAGCAATCCAGCGGGGGCTGACGGATATTTCTGGAATTACAAGAGCGCATCCCCAAGCCTTTCGTTCTCAAACTCGTCCAGAAGAAAGAACTCTCCTCGATTGGGTACGGACGCTCAATGTTTACCCAGAACCAGATAAATACACGGGACAAAAAGCAAAAATTCAAGGCTTTGTGGTTCACCCCCCAGACTTGTCATCTGAATATATATTTCTGGCAAGATTTGTAATTACCTGTTGCGCTGCAGATGCCTATCCAGTAGGATTACCAATCAAACTCCAAGAAAATCGTAACTCTTATCCCCCTGATACCTGGTTGGAGGTAGAAGGACAAATGTTTACAGACAATCTGGGGGGAAAACGGAAACTAACCGTAGCTGCAGCCTCAGTCAAAAAAATTCCCCAACCAGCAAATCCCTATGATTATTAGGGACTGACTAATGGCTAATGGTGAAGAAACAATTAGCTATTAGCAACATTAACTAATGACTAATGACTAATGACTAATGACTAAATCATTTCTTCAACCCCTTGATCGTCTAGCGATCGCACTGATGCTTGTGCTAGGTCTGATAATTGGGCTGTTGTTATCTCAAGGTGATGCTGTCACAGCTCGCGTCCGTGATTTTAGTTGGCAGGGTCAACAAGTTGGTGCAGATGATGCTGCCTTTTCTATGACCTTTAGCCGTCCTATGGACAGCAAAAGCGTCGAGGAAAACTTAAAAATTGAACCACCTTTACCGGGTAAATTTAGTTGGGCTGGGCGGCGCATGGTTTATACTCTGATAGCACCGGCGCCCTATGGCATAAATTATAAATTGCAGTTGCAGAATGCTAGGGATAGATTTGCTCCTGAAGGCAAGCAAAAGAAGGTAATGCAGCCGTTTAGCGCCACTTTTCGCAGTCGCGATCGCGTCCTGGTGTATATAGGAGTCGAGGCAGAGGAACAGGGAAAATTAATTCTTTACAACTTAAATTCCCAGCAAAAAAAGATACTGACACCTAAAGATTTAGTTGTCCTGGACTTTAAACCCTACCCCAATGGCCAGAGGATTTTATTCTCGGCTTCCCAACATCGAGGTAAGCAGCCACCTGACATCGCTTCCTCTCAATTGTACAGCGTCACTACCGGGATTTCTGACCAACCAGAAACAGAACCTGATCCGGCTGGGAGACTTGACCTACTTTTAGGTAGTAAAGAATATCAAAACTTAAAATTTGACCTTTCATCGGATGGTAAAACTATTGCTGTTCAACGGGTAAAAAAAGATAATCCCGCCGACTTTGGATTGTGGTTTTTCAGCGCCATCAAAGACTCATCCCAAGAAAAACCCCAGATCCAACGCTTGCAAACCGAACCCACAGGAGACTTTTTAATCACTCCCGACTCTCAAGCCGTTGCGGTTGCTCAAGGGCAAGGTGTAGCGATTTTACCATTACAAAAAGATGGTAGTAAACCTCTAGATTTTCTCCCCCAGTATGGGATGGTACAAGCTTTTTCCAAGGATGGCTCTCAAGCTGTAATGGTTAAGTTTAATACCAATTACACGAGAAATTTATTCCTGGTCACAAACCAAGGGGAACAGAAAGAACTGTTAAATACAACAGGTTCAATTCTCAGTTGTCAGTTTGATGTCGCCTCTCCGACTCTGTACTGCTTACTTACCCAGCTATTAGAAGGGGAACAATACCAAGAACAGCCCTACATAGCAGCAATTAACCTGAAAACAGGCGCACAGAGACCGCTGGTGCTGCTACCGATTCTCCGGGATATTAAAATGAATTTATCTCCCGATGGTTTAGCATTGATATTTGACCAAGTACAGACGGGTACAAATTCTAGCAACCCTTTACGTACCGACGATGGTCAAGATATCGTCAGCAGCCGTCTGTGGTTACTCCCCCTATTTCCCGCTGCCATGCAACAGGCAACCCCAGTAGAAATGAAACCGGAAGAGTTACCCTTACCTGGAATTCAGCCCCAGTGGCTACCATAATGGGGAATTGGGCATGGGGAATTGGGCATTGGGCATGGGGTAATTAGTTCTCCATTACCTATTACCTATTACCCATTACATATTACCTATTACCCATTCCCCGCCTTGCCATAGCACTCTTGGCGTATACAAGCTAACATAACTCTGATATATTAGGTGTGTGCGCCAGCAATGCAAATCCAGGAACTGTTAGGTCGCTACCAGTTAGGAGAGCGGGACTTTGCCCATATTGACCTTAGTGGGGCAAACCTAATTGGCGTGGATTTGCGCGAGATTAATTTCATGGGAGCCAACTTGACGGAGGCTAATTTAAGTTGGGCCTTGCTGAGTCGGTGCAATCTCGCGGGTGCCCGGTTGATAAAGGCGGATTTACATTCTGCCAATATCAGTAGTGCAAATCTCACTGGAGCAATTCTCACCGGAGCCAAGCTGACAAAGGCTGATTTACGTCTGGCTCAGTTGACAGAGGCACAAATGAATTGGACGGTGCTGTCAAATGCTGACCTCAGCAATGCGAATCTAGAACGAGCCAAGCTGGATCAGAGCAATCTCACCAAGGCTAAACTGAATCATACAGAATTGTCTCAGGCAGAATTAATGGAAGCTTCGCTGCACAGGGCATCTTTAATTCATGCTAACCTGACAGGTGCAAATCTGCGAGAAGCGAATTTAGAACGGGCAAATTTGCGTGGTGTCAAGTTACAAGGCGGTAATTTGATAGAAGCTAACCTGAGCGGAGTTTGCCTGCGGGATGCTAACTTGAGTAATGCCGACTTGCATCGGGCTGTGCTAACGGGGGCAGATTTAAGTGAAGCAAAACTCTGTGGTGCTGATTTATCCCGCGCTCACATGATGGGTGCTTATTTGGTGAAAGCTAGCTTGCGTGGCGCCTACCTCCTACGTGCTAATTTGGAAGATGTATACATGTTACAGGCAGACTTAAGTGAAGCCAATTTACGGGGTGCTTCTTTGCGAAGGGCAGATTTAAGTGGGGCTTATCTTAGCAATACTAACTTAAGTGAAGCAGATTTAACAGAAGCTTACCTGTTAGGTAGCAATCTGATTGGTACAAATTTGACAAATACTAAGCTGACGAGCAGTTGTATTTATAACTGGCACTTAGAAAATGTCGATGTATCTCAGGTAGATTGTAGGTATGTATTTACTAAGTTTGATTACACCAGTAAACAGCCCTGCAATCGCTATCCTGAAGGTCGTGATTTGCACCCAGGAGAACTGGCTGGGGAGGAGGGGAGCGACGATACCATCATTGTAGTTAGCTTTTTGCAGCCACCTGTGTGGGATGCCCTAATATTTGCAATTTATGCTCTGGAAGTCGAGTGTGGGAACTTAAAAATAGAGATTCAATCTTACGAACAGACTCAAGAGAAGTATTTGCTGCACTTAGTTGCTAATCGCTTGGTGAATGGCAAAATCTTGAGCGATCGCTGCTTGCAACTCTACTACAAGATGCAAGAACGGTTTGTCAATAACCGCAAATCCATATATCACCTGCTGGACATTCAACCACCTTTGTCATCTTCTCCACAGACTGCTGCGTCTAAAAGACTATCTATTTCTGGTGAGCAGGATGTCAGAACACGTTTGTATCAAGAAATACTACATCAAATTGATTTTATTCTCAAGTTTCAAGCTCCGGAACAGTTGGTTGATTCTTTAGAACGTTTGATTAATTACTTACAGCGTCAGGGATTCTCGACGGAAGAAATTCAACAGCAAGTGATTACCCAAGGGCTGGTAGTTAGAGCCAAGAAAAGTAAGAGCTTTCGCCAGCATCTATTGCGCTGGGAAAAAAAGCAAGGAGCCGCAACTGCGGCTTCCCCTGTAGCTGAGGCGATTCATCGAGCAATTAACCTATTAGCACAGCGACCAGAAGGATTATAGTAGCACAACTGACACTGGTACTACTAGCAATCACTTAAGTATTAAAAGGTTATTTTTCATACTAAAAATCAATAATTAATGACGAATGATTAATGATTATGGGGTTTATACAGTAGATTTTTATAAGAGATGATAAATAAATGGGTTCGCATTACCAAATCAGGCGTTTACTAGCTGCTGGGTAAAAAACAATGAGTGAAGCTGATTCCAACAACCTAGATGCTGCTAATTCACCGCAAACCGAGCCAGAAGTTGCTTCTGAGTCCAATATGGTGGAAGAAAACCTCGCATTAGTCAAGCTACCAGCAGCTAGTCAAGACAGTAGCGACGAGTCGGATGCTCATCAGGAGCGTGACTCTTGGATTGAGGTGCTAGACAATGGTTTGGCAACGGTTAGTGCAGCGGAATTGAGTAAATTGTTTGATTTACTCCAAGATTTGCGTGATGCTAATAACCATCTTGTAGTCCAAGTGGAGCAACTCAGCCACGGTTTGGCTAATTGTCAGGACGAACTCCACTGGTACAAAGAGCGTTCCACTGCTGTGGAGACAATCCTCAACGACCAAAATCAGCAACTAGCAAGTGCTGAAGAGCAGCTTCATTCTCTGTTTCAAGAACTGGAAGCTTCTCATCAAACCGCAAGTCGTCAGCAGATTTTGATGGAAACCTACAAAACCCAGCTTGAAATTAGTCAAGAACGAATAGCGCAACTAGAGCGAGAATGCGCTATCATTCAAACTAAATTTAACGACCAGGCTTACCAATTACTACAATCAGAAACCCAAGGTCGGGAATTACGCGCTCGATTGACTCGTCAGCAGCGACAAACGCTAGAGTACAAGGTGGCTCTAGAAAAATATTTACAAGCACAAGTACCTTCTATTGAAGCACTACCGTCCAATCTTGCAGCGAATATAGAAGAGAGCGAACAAGCAAATACACCCCAGTCTTTCTTTCCAAAAGCTCAGCCGATTCGTCCTTGGTCAGCAGATCCAGACTTGTTCAACGAGTCAACCAATCCCTGGGACGAACCTTATCCTTCCTATGAGTCTGATTATGGAGATTGGTCAAGTTATGATTTCCTCAGATCGCAACCCTCGGAATCTGATACCGACCCAGAAATTTCTGAGGAAGACACTACACCCGTTACGCCAGAGGTTAACAGCTTTGAGGCACAACTAGATAACGTACTGCAAAGGTTTTTTGACTCACAAGCACATTCAAGTGTTAATCAACCCACACCACCACCTACTCAGTCAGAAAATCTTGATGATAGTAACAACGAAGCGGTGGATATTTACTGGGAAGCTGCGGAAGCAACCTTTGAAGATGAAGCAGAATACACAGAAGATGAGGAATATGACGAATATGATGAATACGAAGAATATGATGAAGAAGCGGTAGTGGACACTTCATACTTCCATAATTCCCAGGAAAACAAGCAACAAACCCCACACCTGGAACCAGAACCAGAGGAGTCACCCCAGCCAACACCACCTCCTATTCCTAATGCTAATTGGCCTTCACCCCTAATTAAACCCTCGCGTCCACCTCAAGAGCGAACCAAGTCGCGCTCGATTCAATTACCGACTTTTCCACCGAAATAACTCCAGTTACTAGTCTGGTATTGATTGTAGAGACGTTTTGGTAGAGCGTCTTGACAAACTATCAGAAACATTTGCAATTAATATCGATAACCAACACCCCACGACCAGGGGTGAGAAAACGCAGCTAAGGTTAATATCTCAAAGGTAGGGTGACGATAAATGTAGTTCCCACACCGACTTTACTGGCAAAAGTTATTTCCCCACCGTGTAACTCTACATAGTGTTTTACAATTGACAGACCTAAACCAGTACCGGGAATTCTCCCGACATTGCTACCCCGATGAAAAGACTCAAACAAACTTTCTTGGTCGGCTGTCGGGATACCAATACCTTCGTCTGTAATCCGGAAAATAACTTCTTGTGGTTCACAAAATAAATCAAACTGGATTTTACCACCTTGAGGCGAATATTTTATAGCATTAACCAGTAAATTAGTCAAGATGTGCCGCAAAAGTTTTTCATCAAAACAAGGGAATTTTTGCTGAATTTCTGAGTTATCAGGTGAGGCACATATACATACACATTGAAAGGTAAGTTCATGTTTTTTGCTGGCAGAGATTTGGATTTCTGCGGCTAAGGTTTTGCAGAATTTTTCCAAATCTATGGGTATAGGATTAAAGTCAATTTTATACTCGTCTGCTTTACCGATTACTAACACATCAGTTAACAAATTATTCAGGTGTTTGACAGCATTTTGAATATGGTTAATATATTCGTGTCTTTTAGTTTCAGTTAATTGATGATTGTGATTAGATAATAATTCTGTAGAAGTGAGAATAGTACTTAAAGGATTGCGGAATTCATGACTAACCATAGAAATAAAGCGGGATTTAATTTCTCGCATTTCTTTTTCTTTTTCGAGAGCTTGTCGCATTGCTGCTTCTGCTTGATATCGACTAATGGCAATTTCGACTGTGGTGAGTAATTGAGTTTCTTCAAAAGGTTTAAGTATATAGCCGAATGGGTTGGTTTTTTTGGCTTTTTGGAGAGTTTTGTGGTCGGAATAAGCCGTAAGATACACAACAGGTATCTGGAAATAATCGATAATTTTTCCAGCGGCTTCTATCCCATTCATTTCTCCTTTTAACATGACATCCATCAAAACTAAATCTGGATGTAATTCTGCGACTTTTTCCAGCGCTTGCTCTCCATAAGCAGCCACGGCTGGAACATCGTATCCAGATTTTTCTAAACAATCTTTGATATCTGCAGCGATAATGAGTTCGTCTTCAACTACCAGTATTTTTGGTTTCATGTTTGTTTATCTCCTGTTAGTTGGATTCGAGGAAGTGAATTCTAAATTCTGTACCACCTGTGTTATTAACAGCAATTGTTCCCTCCAATTGTTCTACTAAATTCCATACTAATCTTAATCCTAAAGATTGACTGAGCCGGAGTTCTAGATTCTCTGGAACACCAATCCCATTATCGGCAACTATTAATGAATAGTTACCTGGTTTTAATGTGTAAAATCCTACATTAATTTCTCCTGAGTATCTAGTATCAAAAGCATGTTTAATAGCATTAGAAACCAATTCATTTATAATTAAACCACAAGGAATAGCCGTATCCAGCTTGACTAAACTATTATCAATATTTAATTTAACAGTAATTCGGCGTGAAGCTGAACCATAAGAATGTAATAAATTATTGGTTAATTTGCGGATGTAATCAGAGAAATTAACTTTTGCTAGGTCATTTGATTGATACAAAGTTTCGTGAATTAGAGCCATAGCTCGCACACGATTCTGGCTTTCCCGAAAAAATTCCATAACTTGTTCATCAGAAATATATCTTGCTTGTAGACGGAGCAAACTAGAGATAACTTGTAAATTATTTTTGACTCGGTGGTGAATTTCTTTAATTAGCACCTCTTTTTCTTTTAAAGATGCTTTGATTTGATGTTCTGCTTGTTTCCGTTCAGTAATTTCTGTGTCAGAACCTAACATACCATAAGGATTGCCATTGACATCTTGTAAAACAGTACCGCGAGCTAAAAACCAGCGAATACTGCCATTTTTATGCAGCATACGATGTTCAACTTCATATTCAGAGGTGGAACCGTATAAATAATTGTGTGCTTTATCTTTTATTTTCTGCCTATCATCAGGATGGACAATTTGCATCCATTCATCTAAATAACTAATTTCGTGTTCTGCATAACCGAGCATGGCTTTTAATTCAGGGTCTATGTAAATTTTCTTGGTTTTGAGATTTAATTCCCATACTCCAACTTTACCTGCACTGATAGCACGAGTATATCGTTCTTTATGCAAACGCAGAGTTGCTTCTACTCGTTGGCGTTCTAAAGCATTAGCAAATATTTCTCCTAGCATTTGCAACATTAAAATGCTATCTTCTGTCCACATTTTTCTGTGTTGTATGGACTCCAGCCCCAGCCATCCAATTACTGAGCCACTAAATAATATGGGTACACAAATAAAAGATTTAATACCTTGATAGCGGAGAATTTCTTGCTCAGGTTTCGCTGCTTCTGGTAAGTTATAAATATCGGGGATGTGAATGCTTTCACCTTGTTTTATTTTTGCTGTTAACCAAGGAAAAATTTCTGAATTAATAGATTTTAGTTGATTAATTTGAGGTTCAATGCCCTTCTTACACCACTCATGGTGGTTGTCAATTTTGCTGCCATTATCGTTAAATAAAACAACATAACTGCGGTCAATATCAGCAAATTCTCCAATAGATTCTAAGGCTTGATTGATGCCATTGTCGATGGATTCAGGAGCAAGATTGATAAAGTGGTTTGATATTCCTGTGATTAATTTTTCAAACTCAATACGATAGCGTAAGGCGGATTCTATCCGCTGGCGTTCGGCAATTTCTTCTAATAAAAGCTGATTGGTATTAGTTAATTCTGTTGTCCTTTCTTGGACACGTATTTCTAATTCTGCTTTAGCTAATTGCAAGGCTTTTTCTGCCGATTTAATTGTAGTTATATCACGAATAATGGCAATAATTTGCTGATTTAGAGAAGGAAATAACCGGGCTTCAAAAGTTTTTTCAGATCCTGGAGTTAGCAAGGAGTATTCAATTGCTATCAGGGAGTTTTTTTGTTTAAGTTCAGCAATAGCTGCTTGAAATTTCCTGCTGATATCGCTGGGTAGACAATCTTGTACTCGTTTACCTACACATGCTTCTTTTGACAAACATAAATTCTCTGTTGAACCTGCACTGCAACTTAAGATTTTACCTGACCCATCTAGGCGAAAATAGGTATCCGGAAATGCTTGAAAAATTTCTTGCAGTTCTGAAGTAGTTTGCAATAGTTGCATTTCTGTGGTGGTTCGCTCGCGAAGAACTGCTTGTTGTTGATTAATTTCCCACTGTAAACGTTGATTATCTTGCTCTAAAGTAACTAATTTATGTTCTGCTGTTTGCAGTGCGTCTTCTAATGAATTACGAATTTTCACCTCCTGCTGTAAATCCTGTTTTGTTTGCTGTAATTCACTCCACGCTGCTATAGCAATTTTTTCTGCTGTCACTACTCCTAAAGGTAGCCCTCTATCGTCTATAATTACCACATTGCTGACAGAATGGTGTTCCATGAGCGTGATGATTCTATCCAGATTTTCTGCCTCAGATTGGTGAATTGTAATAGGCTTTCGCATCACTTGAGCAACTTTTAGTTCTGCCAAATTTTTGCCACTAGCAATAACCCTAGTTATATCTTGTGATGTTAATAACCCTATTAATTGCGATTTTTCGATGACAAAGACGCAAATTAGTTCATGCTTGTAGTTGCTGTCATCGTCCGACACTCCATATTGTTCAGTTTGATTCCATCCCCTCCCCATGAGCGCGATCATCTCTACCAATGTACTGTCGGCAGAAACATCAGGTATAGAATATTGCATAACATTAGGGGATAGTGGAGAATTTACTGGTAAAGACTTGACTAGCATACCGGATATATGGTTTTAATAGCTACAATATTTATACCTAAGTAAACTATTACTCGCAATATCTTTAAGCTTTGATAATTTTTGCGGACGTATTTGCTTTAGGACTTACGCAGGAGTGACGAAAAAAACCAGACTTTGAGATTGCTTCTTTCGGTCGCAATGACGGAAATTTGTAGTTGTTGCGTAAGTTATGTGCTTGATTTCTTTGTCACATCTCAATTGACACCAAAGTCTGCGAGTTACACTTTGGGCAAAATAGAGTTTACATAACATTTGTGAACTTATACTAAAATTTTGATTTAGTAGGTCAGATGCTTGATATTATCCAGCCGTTATTGATGAACCATTCTACTATCAAAGTTGGTTGGGAAATTTTTATGCTGAAAAAAAATAAGCGGTGTATTTCTTGACGAGGTAAAATATTAATTATAACTAACTTAATCGGATTGTATTGTCTTAACATTGCTACCCTGGTGAAACTGATTCCAGAAAGACTGATTTGGGTGTACGAATACCGTACTTTTGCAGATGGTAAATGTATTTCCCTGTTGTTAGCGTAAGTCAAGTTTAAAGTTCATGCCTCGTGGGGAATACTTAATCAAATCCCCCAATTAATCAATCCTGATCTGTTACTACAGTTTTTTATGACCTAGGTCTTGAGATAGACTGGCTATCTAGGTATTTTTTATGCTGCCTGTCTGCCAGTAAATTAAAATTTGTGGAGTCATTAATTACAGTAATGAAAGCGATCGCTTCTCAACTTGCATCTATAGTCGGCGCTGAGAATCCTGTCTGGGATTGGGAAAATGTTGCTCAAAAGAAGCAACAAAGAATATTACCAGCGATCGCTCCTGGTAGGGTGCCTAAATGTATTGTCTATCCCCAAACGACAGAGGAGCTAGCGGCAGTTATCTCCTGCTGTCATAGCAATAGGTGGCGGATTTTACCCTGCGGAAGTGGTAGCAAACTTTACTGGGGTGGTTTGGGGTCGGATGTGGATGTAGTAGTAAGTACAGAACGCCTCCAGCGCCTCATCGACCACGCAGTAGGCGATTTGACAGTGACTGTGGAAGCGGGGATGAAGTTCTCTGATTTACAAGCAGTTTTGGCAAAATCAAAGCAATTTCTTGCCCTTGACCCCACATCCCCTGAAACTGCTACCATCGGCGGAATTGTTGCTACTGGGGATACGGGTTCACTACGTCAAAGATATAGTAGCGTGCGTGACCAACTACTAGGTATTTCTTTTGTCCGAAGTGACGGAAAAATCGTCAAAGCTGGCGGACGGGTGGTAAAAAATGTTGCTGGCTACGATTTGATGAAATTGTTGACGGGTTCCTACGGAACCTTGGGAGTTTTCTCCCAACTAACGTTTCGGGTATATCCGTTACCAGATGATTCCCAAACGGTGGTATTAATTGGTGCAGCGGAGGATATTGAAAAAGCAGCAAATACCCTGCGTAGTTCAGCGTTAACTCCAACTCAAGCAGATTTGCTCTCAGCACCATTGGTTTCTAGTTTGGGATTAGGTAAAGATTGGGGATTAATTGCGCGGTTCCAAAGTATTAGCGAAAGCGTGCAGGAACAGTCTAACCGACTGCTGGAAGTTGGACAAAAATTGGGTTTAATCGGGACGATATATACAGGGGCAGATGAAACAAATTTATGGCAACCATTGAAAGAACAAATGCATTCTATCACCCCAGAATCGGCGATTACTTGCAAAATAGGAGTATTACCAACGGCTGCAGTTGCTGCTTTAAAACAAGCAGCAATGGGTTGTATTCATATTAGCAGTGGGTTGGGTGTATTGCGGTTTAATGGTGATATTGACCGGGTGTTAAAAATGCGAAATTACTTGGGTGCTACTGGTGGTTTTTTAAGTGTTTTGGCTGCACCAGTAGGGGTGAAGCAAAAAATTGATGTCTGGGGTTATGGGGGAAATTCTTTGCAGATGATGCGCTTAATTAAGCAGCAGTTTGACCCGGAGGGTATTTTTATTTCTGGTCGGTTTGTGGGGGGTATTTAAACCGCCAATAATCCAAGAAGGCTAAGAAGAGAAAATAATAGAAGAGAAGAGAATTTATGCAAGTTTCAGAGGGTTATACTGATAATTCTGATAGTGGAAAGGTTGCTGATTTGAAGAATTTAAAGGGGTTTGATGAGCAGAGTCCACCAGACCCGAAGTTGATTGATACTTGTGTGCATTGTGGGTTTTGTTTATCGACTTGTCCGAGTTACAGGGTGATTGGTAAGGAGATGGATTCTCCCAGGGGTCGTATCTATTTGATGGATGCGATTAATCAGGGGGAAATTGCTCTGAATACGGCCACAGCGGAACATTTTGATTCTTGTTTGGGTTGTTTGGCTTGTGTGACTACTTGTCCTTCTGGTGTGCAGTATGACAAGTTGATTTCTGCTACTCGTCATCAAGTTGAGCGGAATTATCCTCGGAATTTACCAGAGAAATTATTTCGGCAGTTAATATTTTCCTTGTTTCCTTATCCTCAGAGATTAAGGGTTCTATTAGTGCCTTTGTTAGTTTATCAAAAGTCGGGTTTGCAAAAGTTAGTCCGAGCTAGTGGTTTATTACCACAGATTTCTCCTCGCTTAGCGGCAATGGAGTCTATTTTACCACAAATTACTCGGCAATCTTTTCAAGATAATTTACCAACTATTATCCCAGCGCAGGGTGAGAAGCGCTATCGTGTGGGGGTGATTTTGGGTTGTGTACAACGGCTGTTTTTCTCCCCGATAAATGAAGCTACGGTGCGGGTATTGACAGCTAATGGTTGTGAAGTGGTAATTCCTAAATCTCAAGGTTGTTGTGCTGCGCTTCCAGAACACCAGGGACAAACGCAACAAGCTCAAGCTTTGGCTAGACAAATGATTGATAGTTTTGCCGATACTGGTGTAGATTTTGTGATTATTAACGCCGCTGGTTGTGGTCATACTTTAAAAGAGTATGGTCACATTTTAGAAGCTGACCCGGAATATCGGGAAAAGGCAAAGGAATTTGCGGCAAAGGTCAAGGATGTACAAGAGTTTTTAGCAATGGTGGGGATAACAGCAAAACTTTCGCCAGTGTCTAATAAACCGCTGACTTTAGTTTATCAAGATGCTTGTCATTTATTGCATGGACAAAAGATTAGTTTGCAACCCCGACAAATATTAAAGCAAATTCCGGGTGTGATTTTACGGGAACCGATTGATGCGGCTTTGTGTTGCGGTAGTGCCGGGGTTTATAATATGTTGCAACCGGAAGTAGCGTCAGAATTAGGTAAGCAAAAAGTTGAGAATTTACTAAATACTGGTGCTGAATTAATTGCTTCCGCTAACCCTGGTTGTACTTTGCAAATTACTAAACATTTACGCGAGCAGGGTAAGGAAATTAAGGTGATGCATCCAATGGAATTATTGGATTATTCTATTCGGGGGATTAAGTTATCAGGTTGATAATTTTTCCTGTTGGTGGGTGAAAAAATTCAAGGTTTGTAGTAAGCGCTTTAGCGCTAAAGCGCTTACTACAATTCAATTTTTAAGCTTTACCTTTCTTAACCTCTTTTGGTAAATTTTCGCTCTACTTACTTACAATTACACTCTTTAAGTCTTCTGATTATCGGACTTAAATCTCCCTTCAACAAATCCCCTTTTCTGGTTATGCTTCGTCTTTCTCCCCGTCACTCTTTCCCGCCACATTTTGAAACTGGATTCTTTCATTTCCCGCCGCATTATGGCTATAACCTGCTTTTCTTGGAGTCCAAATTGAGCCTCGATAGCATCAAAAGAAGTTCTATCTTCCCAGGCCATTTCTACCACACGGTCAATGGTTGCTTGGTCTAAATCTGGTAAGTTCATAGGTGTGAATAGAGATGAAAAATGGTGCATTAATGTAATATAACGCACCATTTATTTTGTTGACTTAAAAATGATACTTTTGACCGCAACTGACTATTAACAACTACCTAATTGGTTGCAAATTCTCAACCGTGAGATATAATTCCTCATCAGCCATCTGCGTGTCATAATCGATGTTAATTTGCGTTGGATATCCAAGCGTGGGATGATATTTCACATCCAGACTTGCGGCTTTCCGATTAATTGCATCCTGAATAACAGCGAACAGCTTCGGAATAGAATTGTAGTCCTTAAATAACTCTGGATTAACTGGTTTACCACTATTCACAGCAGTCACAGAAATTGTTTTCCCATCTTTGACTACAACTTCCACTGGTTGTCTAGCTTCTTCTATACAAAAGCAATTCCGCTGTAGAGTGTAGCGATAGCTAGAAATATTTTGCTGATTCCACAATTGTTGATTGCTTTGTAATTGAGCAGTGTTGGAATCAGTACTTGGTTGAGAACCTACCCACTGCTGAGAATTGACAATCGCATCGATTTTATTTTCTAATTCAGTGAGTTTCTGTGGAGCATCGGGAGAACCCAGATAGTGGGATACAGTTTTTTGTTTTTTACCAATCTTGATAGAAGTAATAGCAGAAGGTAAATCTGTCGGACCACCTGTGTAGCTATCTGCGAGGGAGAAATAATTCAGGTTGTTAAATTCTGAAATTAATTCTCTCACAGCTTTGCGACTAATTCTCGTAGTTCTTTGACCTGTAACCTTGACAAAGCGTTCCCCTACATAGACGACTCTACCATCGCCAAATATGGTTAACTTATAAATTGGACATGCACCAAAACAAGCTGTTCTTTCTAAAGTAATAACAACTGGCTGGTTGTTTGGTACGATTTTGAAATTTACATCTTTAACCGTATTATTTTCTGGTGCTGGGATTAGCTGTCTAGGAGATTGGGACATTACTGGTGTACTTAAGGTCAAAAACAGCAGTAATCCCGCGCTCATAACTTGAGTCAAGCGCATATAAATTCCTCGCTAATTAATGAATTAGTCTCCTAGACATTTGGGAAGACTAAATGGTTCCTAGTCTATAAAGATGGGATGCAATAATTGGAAAATTATTATCATTAAAATAGGCGAACAGTCTTGCTTGGTTGAATAATAAATATTTTTACTCATCTACTCCTTCAATCTCCACCGTTTCTAAGTCTGCCTATAACTGCTTAGTAGTCGGTTGATGCCATCGGAATATAATCCTTAAAAATAAAAACTTCATCATCAACATCGCAGAGAATTTTGAATGTCCATAGATTTTAGATTATTGTCGTCTATTACTGATCGTGATAAGTATCACAGAAGGAAAAACACAAGTTAGGGTAGCGCAATGGACGCGATCGCGTTACCCAATTCCTTTGGCTCCAGCTTATGCAACCCGCCCCCATAAACGCGACCCTCACCCATTAGCGTCTCATCAGAAATCTCATCCAGAGCCTGCCACACCTGCAATAGCAGTGAAGGATTTTGTGCAAGCGCAACAGCCAAATTGGGCTTGGGATACAACATCAAGTAGACGTTAGTTGCAGTCGCCATTGAGTGATTCAGGATAAATCGAAAAGGTCTGCCTCTGCTGCTATCAGTACGCCCCATATAGGTGCAGAGGAATGGCGAAGGTGGACGCTTTTCTTGGGAATACCAAGGAGAACGATGTTTGCACAGATACCGAGAGCTAATTCCCCTCTCTACTCCCAATAGGAGGTATTTCCAAAGTGAGGGATACTTTGCCTTTACCTGGGATGAAGGCAAATCACACGATAGCAGAAATAACTGGCGTTCTAAAACAGGATTACCAACACTATCAGCTTCAATCTCATCAACTAATAAATACCGGGGACTAGGCAGAATTGGCTTTAAGAACTCAGCCGGAAGTTGGTAACTAGAAACTTGCTCCGATGTCAGTACAAAGAAATTGTTAGCCCCCGTCGCCAAACCGCGTTTAATATTGAATAAATCCTGAAGCTTTACCTGCTTTAATTTGGAATTCCTGCTACTAGAAACCAGCCCGAACTTAGTCCACTTGGCTGTATTGTGTAACATATCCACCGACACCCGCTCTCGAACGTCGGGTGCTTTTAGACTCCCACCATAAGTAAACTCAACCACATGGTTAGCTTGTGGTAAAGCCTTTTTAAACCAAACCACTGCATTAGACACGAGTGCATCTTCAAACTGCACATTGTTGGGAGCGAAACGATGTACACGCAGCAAAGTAACGCGGTTAAGCAGGTATTCTTTAATTTGCTGTCCATAATTCACGTCCATAAATCCACTAGGGATGAGCCACCCTGCTAAACCATTTTCTGCCATCCAGGCATCAGAAATACAAAGAAAGTAACAGTAGAGTCCAGCTAATCCACTTAGCTTAATGCCAACCGTTTGCTCAGTTTTAGTTTGCAACCGCAGCTTTTCAACTCTGCTTAAATAATGGTGGCGGACATAGGGTGGATTGCAAATCACCAAATTAGCTTTCGCCTCATTGCAGTTGGGGGGTGTAGCCTGGGTAAAATCAGCAATGTTTAACTGTAGCGGGATGTTACCCCAAAGAGAAATTGCTTGATTCCCGTAATGTGGATCAATTTCGTAACCCACCGCTGCAACAATTTGGGAAGACGGAAATACTTGTAACAATGCCGAGTAGAAAGAACCAGTCCCAAAAGCTGGGTCTAGAAACCGGATTTCCGTGTCTGCTGGTAATAGCGCTTGGGCATATTCTAAAATGTCTGTTGCTAGCTTTGTTGGTGTAGCAAACTGACCGAGCTTGTTACGCTCAAATTGGGTTTTAGCTTCATCAAGTTGCTTTTGCAGCAGCACCCGTGCTTTTTCAGTCGCCTTCATTACGGTCATGCTCTACACCCCAAATAATGCCAAATCATCGATGCGATGTTCCCATACCCAGTCAATTCCTTCCGCAGCTTCATAGCCCAAGTAGCCACTGTCAAAGTAACCGCAAAGGAACAGCACAAACCGAACATCATTACCGTAGTTATTTCTTAATTGAGCAACTTTAATCGCTTCTTCTTTGCGACGTTTATTAGGATTGGTAAAGTCACCTGCGGATTTTGCTTCAATCAGTAACGGTAAGTCACCAGGGTTAGCCATTAGAGGCATAATCACAATATCAATTGGAATATTAACTTGTTTGCTGCCGGACTGTAAGCTCACGGGAATATTGAGCCTAAACGAGAAAGTACCAGGCTGGATTGTCTCAAAGGTAACTAAAGCTCCTCCCCTAATGTATGAGTAGCCGCATTGCTCAAGCCACTGTCGCATTAATGCCAGCTGTCTTTGCTCTTGGGCATTGCGAATAATGGGGTCAGCCAGCGCACCGCAAAAACGGTCTGCAACAATTGTTGCTGCCCGATGGATTTGTGTATCAGTCGGATCCCCTGGGTTCTCCAACCAGGGGAAGATGTCTTTATCAGCCAGTCGTGTAATAATTTGACCGATTTTGATGAGTTCAGCATCAACTAATACAGTGTCCATCCGGGGAGGAATTCTGCCTTTCTCTTCCATGTTTTTGACGAGGTTGGACGGCACTCCAGCCAAACCAATAAGACGATCGCGGGCAATAGGTGGTGCTGTCGCCATCCTTAATATGGGCAGAACCGACGGGTACTGACGCAGTACAGTAGGTGTGATATTGGTCAAATTGGCTGTCCAAGCTAAAGCTGATTCGACTTGGGCAGTTGTGGCAATGCGAGTATCGCGGTACGCAGTGGGAGCAAACTGCATAAACCAACTGTTGTAGAAGTCTACCGACTGGGCAATATCTTGCTTCCACAAGTGGGGTTTATCAGCATTGACTGGCACTACTTTTCCTCTGCATGACGGCAGTGACACAATTGAGCAACATAGATATTATCCATGTTCCCAAGCTACTGGTGATTAGCGAGCGCCTAATTGGAGAGCATTACCTTTAAAATTCTAGCTGACACATATTTATACTAATTTGTCAATTAGTAATTTCTAATTCATTAAGCAACCGTCTCAAACTCTGACAAATCACGGGCATAATCTAAACAAGCAGCGATTTGTACTTTTGACCAATCTGGAAACCTGGAATAATTTCATCCTGAGTTTGCCCAGCAGCTAAATAGCCCAATAAAAGCAGTATCCACTCCACCTAAACCTTAATCGCAACCACACGAATTCTGCGATAATCTGCCCACCATCTACCATCGCGATACAGTGTAGGTTGCGATCGCTCCTCAACGGCTTGTATAACTTGCGCTTGCTGGTCGTCAGAAAGCCCCGTCAGGAAACCCGTCGCAAACATGCGAATCCAATTCGCTATCCCTGCATCCCCTGCTTCTAAAGGGGTTGGACGGTCAAACAGCACAGCATAGGTAACATCAAACCCTTGCTGTTCTAGCAGGAGTGCATACTCCCCAATACTAGGAAAATACCAAGCATTGACCGCTTGTGGGGAAGCATAACCTAGCGATACCAAAGCATCCTCTAGCGCTAGAGCAATAGTCTGGATATTACCCTTACCACCAAATTCAGCAACCAACCTTCCCCCTGGTTTCAAGGCTTGATGTATGCAGTGAATAACCGCATCTGCTTCTGGTATCCAGTGCAATGCAGCGTTGGAAAACACCGCATCCAACGGTTCCTCAACCTGAAAATTCCGGGCATCCGCAACTTCAAACCCCAAATGGGGATAGTTTTCTCTTGCCTTAGCAATCATCGTGGGGGCAAAATCAATACCTCTAACATCAGCCCCAGACAGGGAAATTTTCTCTGTCAGTTGTCCAGTACCACAACCCAGATCCAAAATGCGTTCCCCAGACTGGGGAGACAGTAGCGTCAACAAATCTTCCCCATATTGCCAGACAAACGAATGTTTACCCTCGTAGAGGGCGGTATTCCAATGATTATTTGCCATCATAAATGCTGGTTAATAAATAGTACCTGATATCTTGCACCACGGGAGGTATAACCTCCAGAATCTAGTTCCCAGGTTGAACCTGGGAACTAGAAATTTGCCATTATCAATGCTCGTTAATCAATATTGCCGGGTTTTCTCCCGCTTGCTTTTACAGTAAAAGATGTAATTATAAATGTCCAATATATTTTTATCCAGTGATTAATATTTATTAGATATGAATAGATATAAATACTCTAGCGCTATGGAACTGCGACACCTACGATACTTTGTGACAGTGGCTGAAGAACTGCACTTTGGAAGAGCAGCAGAACGGTTGCACATATCCCAACCACCGCTAAGTCAACAAATCCGTCAGCTAGAACTAGAACTGGGGTTTCAACTGTTTCACCGCACACAAAGAACTGTGCAACTCACGGAAGCAGGACAGGTGTTTCTTGGAGAAGTCAGGCAAATTTTTAGACAACTAGAACAAGCAGTACAAGTCGGACGACAAGCCAGTCGTGGCGAAATGGGACAATTAATAGTTGGTTTTGTTAGTTCCGCTGGTTACAATGTCCTCCCCGTAATTATCCGTAGGTTCCGGACTAGCATTCCTGGGGTGAATTTGGAATTGCACGAACTAACCACAGACACCCAATTACAATGGTTGCGGGAAAATCGCATGGATGTCGGGTTTGTGCGTCCACCAGTAGAGGAAGATAGTTTCTGTTCCGAAATCATCTTTGCTGAACCCTTAGTAGTCGCTTTACCAGAAACCCATCCCCAAGCAAAGCGATCGCGTGTATCCCTACGGGAACTAGTTGGAGAAACATTTATTATGTTTCCCCGTGCTTTAGCTCCTGGACTCTACGACCCGATTATCAGCCTCTGTTCCGGTGCAGGATTTAGCCCCAGCGTTTCCCTAGAAGCAATTCAAATGCAAACGATTGTTAGCCTCGTAGCTGCAGAAATGGGGGTAGCGATCGTTCCAGAATCATTGCAAAATCTTCAACGGACAGGAGTAGTTTATAAACCTCTAGAAGAACCCACCCCCAAGGTAGCTATAGCGATGATTTGGCGAAGATATCATACATCTGCAACTGTACAAAGGTTTCTAGAGGTAGTCCGAGAAGTAAAAGGGGACTGGTGACTGGGGATTAGGGACAAGGAGGACAAGGGAGAATTAGTTATCTATTACTCATTACCCCATTACCCATTCCCTCAAAATTTCCTCACATTCTTCTTCTACTCTTGAGTCATGAATCACAGATAAATATCTGACAGCAAGGAGACATTATGCAAACACCCGTACAAGTCACCTTTCGTAATGTCCAATCATCACCAGCAGTAGAAGCAAAAATTCACGAATATATCGCTAAGTTAGAACGTTTTTATAATCGGATAATTAGCTGTCGGGTAACAGTTGACGCTCCACACCGCAATCACCATAAAGGAAAACTTTATCACGTACAAATCGACCTCAGCGTACCCAATGGGGAACTGGTGGTAAATCGCAATCCATCTGAGGATCAGACTCATGCAGATATTTACGTAGCACTTCGCGATGCTTTTGATGCACTCAAGCGGCAATTACAAGATTATGTCAACCTGAAAAAACATTAGCTCATATCTTGCACTCCTGGAGGTAGAACCTCCCAGAACTCGTTCCCAGGTTGAACCTGGGAACGAGAAATAATGAGAAAACCTGGGAACGAGAAATAATGAGAAATAATAGGTAATGGGTAAGAAATAAATTTCCCAATGCCCCATGCCCTATTCCCCATGCCCTATTCCCCATGCCCTATTCCCCATAGTTCGGTTCTTTGGTGGCGATATCTCTACTTCAGATACCACATTGCCAAGGTGGAAATTTGCGATCATTAAGATAAGACACATTGACCTCCAATCCGACCTTGATTGAAACCCAACCTACCCCACCACGGAACAACCCCCAAGAAACTCATCTCAACCGCGCTAAAGCGAGTCTGCGTCAAACCTTGTCTTGGTATGGATATCTCCGTAAACCGGGACAAACACCAAACCAACGGACAGTTCGTTCCCCTGATGGAACCCCCGGACGCGACTGTCCTCCAGAGTTAGCGGGTTTAGTCAAACCAGAAATTGAAGTCCTGACGAACTCCCTAGAAAAACTCGACTCCAGCGTCATTAAAATTGCTGTCTTTGGTTTAGTCAGTCGCGGGAAGTCGGCGGTTTTAAACGCCTTGATGGGACAAAAAATTCTCCAAACAGGTCCGCTGAATGGTGTAACTTTGTACCCCCGTTCCGTGCGCTGGAACCCAGGCGGTAAGGTACAAGTAGAGTTAATTGATACTCCCGGACTAGATGAAATTGACGGGTTATCACGGGCACAAATGGCGCAAGATGTAGCGCTACAGGCTGATTTGATTTTATTTGTGGTCTCCGGGGATATCACCCGCACTGAATATCAGGCACTGTGTGAACTGCGACAATCACAGAAACCGCTGATTTTGGTATTTAACAAGATAGATTTATACCCCGACACCGATAGAGAAACAATTTACAAAAATTTACAGCAGTTAGGTGCAGGTAGCAGCAGCGGGAAAAGATTACAACAACTGTTGTCCCGTGATGAAATTGTGATGGTAGCAGCCGACCCAGCACCCCTGGAAGTGAGGGTAGAATGGCCTGATGGTCAGGTAACTACTGAGTGGGAGACACCAGAACCACAAATCGACGAACTGAAGCAAACAATTCTTAACATACTCAATCGAGAAGGGCGATCGCTCCTGGCTTTGAATGCGCTACTACAAGCACGGGATGCAGAAGCAGTTATTGCCGATAAAACCATCGAGTTACGTGACAAAGAAGCCGAAGACCTAATTTGGCAGTTTACCAAATACAAAGCCTTAGCAGTAGCCCTCAACCCCGTAGCCTTTCTGGATGTGGTGGGGGGAACTATGGCAGACTTAGCCTTAATTCGTTCCCTAGCGCGACTCTATGGTTTACCCATGACTGGTTACGAAGCTGGAAGAATTTTCAAGACCATTTTGTTAAGCTCTGGTGGCTTGTTACTGGGAGAATTAGGCAGTAGTTTAGTCTTGGGTTTGGGTAAGAGTGCAGCGGCTATTGCTAGTGGTGACAACCCATCAAATATTACCGCCTTTGCCGGAACTGCCATCACCCAAGCAGGTATCGCCGGATACGGTTGCTATGCCGTCGGTAATGCTGCAAAAGTCTATCTAGAAAAGGGATGTACCTGGGGACAATTAGGTGCAAGTACGGTGATTCAAGAGATTTTGATGCAAGTAGAGCCGAATACGATTTTGTATCGTTTAAGGCGGGAATTGGAGGAAAAACTCGGATAGAGAGGTTTCGCGCTAAGACGCTAAGACGCTAAGAAAACTTTCCTCATTCCCAGGTTCAACCTGGGAATGAGTGCAGGGAGATTCTACCTCCCGTAGTGCGAAATTCAAAAGCAAGCTGCAGCAGATTTGGTCATTTGCTTAATCGCTTCTAAATCAGGTGTTGAGGTTTCACTGTCAATTCCCAACCACAGGAGATACTCAATATTACCAGCAGGTCCGGTAATTGGGGAGTAGGTTAAGCCTTTGTATTTCCATTCTAATTCTTGTGCGGCTTGCAATACTTGGAAAATCGCCTCTGCGTGGTCGTTAGAATCGCGTACAACCCCTTTTTTTCCCACCCGTCCTTTACCAACCTCAAACTGGGGTTTGACCAGCAGTACAGCTTCACGGGGAGGCTGGGTTAACTTCCATAAAGCTGGGAGAATTTTAGTCAGGGAAATGAACGACACGTCCACTACTGCTAAGTCGGGAATTTCCTCACTCTCACCATACAACTCCTCTGGTGTGAGGTGACGCAAATTCGTCCTTTCCCTTAAAATTACTCGCTCATCATTACGTAACTTCCAGTCAACTTGTCCGTAACCAACATCAATTCCGTAAACTAATTTTGCTCCAGCTTGCAGCAAACAGTCTGTAAAACCACCCGTAGAAATTCCCCCATCAAAGCAAACACGTCCTTCCACAGGAATTGTAAATATTTCTAAAGCCTTTGCCAGCTTTTCTCCACCTCTAGAAACAAAGCGAGAACGCTCCTTAACTTCAATTTTCGCCGTTATATCAACCTCAGTCCCCGGCTTATCAATTAATTGATTATTAACAATAACTTCTCCCGCTTGAATCAGTCGCTGTGCTGTAGCGCGAGACGAGCATAAATTTAATTCTACCAATAGAGTGTCAAGTCGTTGTTTAGCCAAAGTTAATTATGCTCTTCTGATGGTGAAATTAAGGAAATGGCGCGATTAAGAATTTCTTCCTGGTTAATTATATTTTCTAGCTCCTCTGGTTCATATCTACCTTCTGCCACTTCCAGTGAAGCTCTATCAATTGCGTTAGGATAAGCTTCTTCTAAAGCCATACGTAATTCTTCTGGTGTTAAATAAAAGCCCCCGGCTTTCCGGCGTTTATTTTTGCGTTGAATCTCACGAGATGCATTCCTAATAGAGACTTCCCAAGATTTAGTTGAGCGATTTTCTGCTTGTTGTTTTATGAGATGGATAAGCAAAATTACAGCATAGCTGCCAATATTATTGATTTTGTCGTCACGACTCATCTCTTCTAACTCTTCAACAATCGCCAACGCTCCGGTCACATCTCCTTTAAGTAATAAATCTTTTAATTCTAATAATTCTTCCATAACCGATACTTTCACCTTCCGCTAATTATATTCTGAATTCTTAATTCTGCTCTGATGGTGAAATTAAAGTCATAGCGCGATTAAGAACTTCTTCCCGGTTAACCATATTTTCTAATTCTTCTGGTTCATATCTACCTTCTGCCACCTCAAGGGAAGCCTCGTCAATAGCATTGAGATAAGCTTGTTCTAAAATTTCTTGCAACTCTTGTAAATTCAAGTAATAACCCCGTGCTTTATGGCGCTTATTTTCTCTGTAAATTTCTCTGACTGAATTTCTAATGGAAACTTCCCAAGACTTAGTTGAGCGATTTTCTGCTTGTTGTTTTATTAAATGTATCAGCATGATGACCGCATAACTGCGAATGGTTTTAATTATATCTTTGCGGCTCATCTCTTCTAACTCATCAACAATCGCCAACGCTCCTAGGACATCCCCCTTCAGTAACAAATCTTTAAGCTCCAGAATTTCTTCCATAACCACCACCTGCAACTACCCCCACCTTTATTGTCTCATCTACCCTTGGCATCCTTGACATCTATGCGCTAAAAGCGCACGCTCCGCGTTGGCGGTAAAAAAACGATCGCACCCTTACCAAACCAGTCAAGATGCGATCGCTTATCTTCACCCAAACAGCGAGATATTTAGATATCTTTTTCGCTCAACTCGCGAGTCATATAATCAAATGGTTCATCGACAAACGAAGTATTGCTAATCCCAGAAGCAGCCACTTGCTCCTTAACAATATCCTTCATAATTTGGATACCGCGCACGGTAGGACCGATAGGTACACTTAAAGAATTGTAAGTTTCCCGCAATCCTTGCAGAACACGCTCATCCAAAACATCCATGCTGCCAGCCACCATAGCATAGGTAGCGTAGCGCAAGTAATAATCCATATCCCGCAAACAAGCCGCATAGCGACGAGTTGTGTACGCATTTCCACCGGGACGAATCAGTTCTGGTTGTTCTTCAAATAACTTAACACCAGCCTGCTTGACAATTGCCGCAGCATTAGTGTTAACAGATGCTGCTGCTTGAATGCGTGCTGTACCACTCTCAAAATAAGCCTTGAGGCTGTCAATGGCGTTGCGGTCGAAATAGCGTCCGGCAACGTCATAATTCTTAATTAAGCTTGTGACTGCATCCCGCATGAAAATCTTCTCCCAATCTTTCCTATCTATGAATTTGATATTTATTTGCCCACTTTGATGTGCCTGCAACTTTTCTTTACGAAATCAAAGAACCAAGGCACACAAATGATCCATAGGCTACATAAGGATTCTATGCCAAATTTGACCTTATGAGACGAACAATGACAAAGAGTTAAGTCGGGACGCATGGCTGTGCTAACCTCCTCAGTCATAAATTGCACTCACCAGCACAGATGAAAATTTACAGATGACTAATTTTTTGTAGCGCAGGACATGTGAATGGGTCGGGTTTTCCAGTCCCTTGTGACTATTTTCCCAGTCAGCTTAGTTATCTCAGTAGAAGATTAACTGAACCTGTAAAAATTACCTTTTGTAGCTTATGCTACAAAAATCCCGCACTCCTATCTTTAGGATGATTCAGGCAAGAAAATAATTTGGCGTCCACACAATAGTTTCCGGCTATTTCACCGATCAGGGGCAGCAATTTATCAGCGTTCTGCTTTAATTTCATTAAATTGGTACATTAAGGAGTAACCATGCCTGGAACAGCCCAAGAAGTCTTGAAGATGATTCAAGACCAAAACATTCAGATGATCGATCTGAAATTCGTCGATATGCTCGGAACCTGGCAACACCTCACAGTGTTCCAAAACCAAATCGACGAAAGCAGCTTCACTGATGGCGTACCTTTCGACGGTTCTAGTATCCGGGGTTGGAAAGGAATCGAAGCTTCGGACATGTCAATGGTACTCGATCCTACTACAGCCTGGATCGACCCCTTCATGGCAGAACCTACCCTCAGCATTATTTGTAGCATTCAAGAACCCCGGACTGGCGAACCCTACGACCGCTGTCCCCGTTCCATCGCTCAAAGAGCAGTAGATTCCGTAATTGCTACTGGCGTTGGTGATACCGTGTTTTTTGGTCCGGAAGCTGAATTTTTCATCTTTGATGATGTCCGCTTCGACCAAAATGCTAGCGCTGGCTACTACTACGTAGACTCTATTGAAGGGAAATGGAATTCCGGTAGAACGGAAGCTGGTGGTAACTTAGGTTACAAACCACGCTACAAAGAAGGTTACTTCCCGGTTCCCCCCACCGACACTTTCCAAGACATGCGGACAGAAATGCTGCTGACGATGTTGAAGTGCGGTATCCCCATTGAAAAACACCACCACGAAGTAGCAACTGGCGGACAGTGCGAACTGGGCTTCAAATTTGGTAAGTTAATCGAAGCTGCTGACTGGTTGATGGGATACAAGTACATCATCAAGAACGTAGCTAAGAAATACGGCAGAACCGTTACCTTCATGCCCAAACCAGTGTTTGGTGATAACGGTTCCGGTATGCACTGTCACCAGTCCATCTGGAAAGATGGTAAACCCCTGTTCGCTGGTGATAAGTACGCTGGCTTGAGCGACATGGCACTGCACTACATCGGCGGTATCCTCAAGCACGCACCAGCGCTGTTGGCAATCACCAACCCCACCACCAACTCGTACAAGCGCTTAGTTCCCGGTTACGAAGCACCCGTGAACTTGGCATATTCTCAAGGAAACCGTTCAGCTTCCATCCGGATTCCTCTGTCTGGTGACAACCCCAAAGCCAAGCGCTTGGAATTCCGTTGTCCCGACGCTACCTCTAACCCCTACTTGGCATTTGCTGCCATGCTCTGTGCTGGTTTAGATGGTATCAAGAACAAGATTGACCCCGGTGAACCCCTCGATAAGAACATTTACGAACTGTCCCCAGAAGAACTGGCTAAAGTTCCTTCTACTCCTGGTTCTCTGGATGCTGCACTGGAAGCTCTGGAAAAAGACCACGCTTTCTTAACTGAAGGTGGGGTATTCACCGAAGACTTCATCCAAAACTGGATTTCCTACAAGCTGGATAACGAAGTAAACCCCATGCGCTTACGTCCCCATCCCCACGAATTTACTCTCTACTACGATTGCTAAGTTAAAGAGGTAACTCTTCGTAAAGCCACCCCTCTGGGGTGGTTTTTTTGGAATGGGTAATCGCTAATGGGGATATAGCAAGCCTAAATCATTCGGATAAATTTCTTAATTCCCCTTTCCCCTTAAAAAGAGGGGTAACAGGCTAATGGGTTGTACTCTAATAGGACTTACGCAACACCCACATATTTACGGGCACAGAGCGTGTTGTGCCCCTAGGAAAGAGATTGGGTTGGCAATTAGCTGATAATTTAATCATACAATTTGAGATTTTTCGGTGTTGATGAATATTGATGAAAAAGAGCGTCTAGTGTTGTAGCGCCATTCCTATTCTCTTTTAATGTATTCTTTTTTGACTTTTTTATTAGTTCTAAGTAAGCCAAGGGGACTACAAGAGGCCAGGTTATAGCGGCTATAACCAAAATTATCCTCGAAAAAAATCGTTCTTCAGAATTCATTTTTATATCTAGTTTAAAGAAATTTAGCCACTCAGTAAAAAAACAAAAAGACATTGCTATGTACGCGAGCATGACCACAGAAAATAACAAAGACTGCCACATAGTTTTTACCTGATAAGTTATGGTGCAAGATGTTGTGAATAACCGGACTTGATATGATTACTTACCCTTACCAGAGGTCTAGTGATTCAGTAATATACCCGATTACCACTATTAACAGCGCATTATTAGTTACCGCGTTGACGGTGGATATTTCCGTGTAAAAATCTGCTGGTTCTGGTTAAATTATGGACTTTGGGCTGTATCAAACCAACTTATGGGGTATTGGAGACTACCAGAGTTGAAAATTGGTGTAACGGATGCATTGAATGCAGATTGAGAAACATGAAGATTCTCTAAACTTAAGTTGGACATTTCATCCTCCAAATCTTGCTAACGAGACAACATCAAGTCCGGAACTGCACCAATCAATCGCGATCGCTCCTCCCAAAACACAACACCTGCAAATCGAATCAATCAGTCGGTTAAATATTTGCTAAGTTGTTTGCACCTTCTTACCTACAATGATATTTGAATTGGCAACCCAAAACCCAAATAACTACGAATTAATAAAAATAAAGCCAGTACTCCGATAAAAAAGACAGAAGTTTGAATATCTTGGACAAAACAAGTAAGTTTTTCCCGCCATAGTCCATACAGGTTGACTATGTACAAAGGCAAATCACTGACTGCAATGACAATAATTGCTCCCATGACACCAAAACTTGCATTTGCTATTGGTACAGCTAGGGTAATTATACTAAATCTCGCGAAGTTACTTTGAGCAGAATATAATGGTTTACCAATTGCCAATAGAGCAGGGCTTATAGTATAAAACAGAATAGAAAACCACATGCCAACGCATAAAATTGGCATCATCCAGCGAGCGTCAGCATATCGTTGGTCGTATAGTATAGTGACGATTAAATCGCCAACAGTTACTAGTGCTGCTAATACAGTTGCAAACCCCAATAATATCAGCCTACGTTGGCGGATAATTTTTGAGCGCAAATTTGCTCTTGGTAAATCGGCTTGTTTAGAAATGGCAGGAAAAATAACTCTAAGGCTAAGTTGTTTGATGAATTCTCGCGGGATGCTAGCGAGAGTCCAAGCTACTATATAAACACCAAGCATTTTAAATGATAAAAGCTTGCCTAAAACCAGATAATCAGCCTGTTCAGCAGCAAACATTAGTGCTGATGAAATAAACATCCATTTTCCAAAGGAGAGAATTTCTTTAACAGCATCCCTATCCCAGGCAAAGCGATTATAATATTGTGGAATTAACCAATAGCTGCTGAATAATTTGTAGATTCCTCCTAGCAAAGTTCCAAAGGCTAAAGTCCAGATACTGGGATATAACCAAACTAAAAAAATCAGGGTAGCAAAATAACATGTCTGCCATAGGAGGTCGTAAAAGCATAGTTTCCGGAGTTCCATCCGGCGATGAAGTGTGTGGATACTAGTTGAGCTAAATCCTTCAATAAGTGAGTACATGACAACAATAGGAATTAGCATCAACAGTCGTTGGTCATTGTAGAAATGTGCTGCTGGGACGGTAACAAGTAAGCTGAGAATCCAAATTACTCCCCCACGGATTATTTGTAGCGTCCAAGCAGTATTTAGAAAAGTCGGTTCATCGCCTCGTTTACTGTTGACTATATTTTGAATAATACCAATATCTGAAAATAGTTCCAGACCGATTCTCAGGGTATTAACAAAAGCCATTAAACCAAAAAATTCAGGTTTCAACAGCCGAGTTAGAATTAAATTATTACCAAAGCGTAAGAGGTAAATACCTCCAAAACCAGCAATAGTCCAGATTGCACCACGCATTGCTAGTTTTTTGATAGGTGTCATAGTTTTTGCTACAGTGAATTGAGAATTAAATTTATGTCCATTATTTAGTTTTTGTTGTCTGATATATTGCATCATTTTCCCAAAGAGCCAGAGGCTCTTTATTCTCGATACCAGGCTGAATCTGGTATTGAGACGAAGACAGAAAAATTGCTTTTTCTTGATAATCAGGACGGATGGATTCAACATGACCTTGTAAGGCGCTATTCATCAGATGATGCAACCGTGCAACTTCATGGTGGATGTTAAATTCTTCCTCGACTTTAGCTCTTCCAGCAGTGCCAAATGCGGCTCTAAGTAGGTGGTCATTGAGCAATTTTTCGATGCAATTTGCGAGGGAAATAGTATCTGCAGGAGGAACAAGATAGCCGTTGATGCCATTTTCCACCAACTCACTAACACCGGCAATTTGAGTGGCTACCACAGGTACCCCAGACGCCATTGCTTCCATCAATACTACTGGTATACCTTCAGCAAAGCTCGACATCACAAAAATATCGGTTTGTTGCAAATATTTCCGCACTTCTGTTTGAGATTTATAGCCGACAAATTTAACATTTTGACTCAATTCAAAATCGGCAGTTAATTTTTGTAATGCTTCTCTATCTGGACCATCACCGACAACTGTTAATAAAATATCTGGATGGGCTTGTTTTAGATTTGCTAAACTCTCTAGAAGAATTGGTAATCCTTTTGCTGCTGCTAGTCTGCCGACAAATAATAAGCGGTTTCCTGGCTGATTATGGGAGGTGAGCTTAAATAAATCTGGGTCGATACCGCAATGAATAATATGCATTTGATTCCACTTATCGGTGGGTGCAAATATCATTCCTTGACTGCGCGCATAATGGCTAATACAACTTACAAATAGCGCTCGTTTAATTTTTTCATCAAGTCGCCATTGATAGGGTCGGAAAAAGATGTATGGACCGTGCAATGTGAAGCTATAAGTAAAATCTCCCATTTCAGCAGCAATCATAGCAACTGTACCGCTACCTTCGACAATATGATTGTGGAGATGGACAATTTGCCGTTGTTTAATTTGTTGAGTGAGGATAGCTGCTTCTAAAAAGTAGAAAAATTGATAGATAGCACCCCGCAAACCTGGCTGACTGGTTGATAATGCTAGCTTGATTGCTAGGAAGTATTTTTTTGGGGAAGTAATCAGTAAATTTAGATGGGCTAGCAACAAATTAATCGGATTTATAGGTAGGATGTAAAAAGTGCGATCGCGCTCTAATTTCTGTTCTTTTCCTACCATATGTTCATCCCCCGTGCGACGAACAGAAAATGTGTGAACATCCACACCTCTTGCACGCAGGGTGATGACTTCTCGCTGGATAAAAGTATCAGTTGCTCTAGGATATACCCCAATTAAGTAGGCGATCCGCATAGATTTTCCTCCTGGGATGGATTTACAGATAATGGTGATACTTGCAATAATTCTTCCTGGCTACAACTACGCTTAATTGCTTCATCCAGGGAATATCTAGGTTTCCAGTTCAAAAGTTGTTTAGCGGAGGCATTAGTGAAGCTAAAATGCTTAAATCTGGCGTCAAGTATGACTGGGTTAAATATACCAGGTAGCCTTGCTTGACCCTTCAGCGCTAGTTTATTGTATTTCCAAAATACCCAAGCTAAAGAACGCATTAGCTTCCAATTAACAGGAATTGTTTTCGGTATTGGGGCGCTATATTTTTTTAATGTCTTGACATAAGTTCTCTGGGTGGGTAAGTTGTCATCGATAATATTTATGGTCTGACCAATTGCTTGTTCACGTTCCGCTGCACAGATAAGAGCATCACTACAATTTTCCACGTAGGTTAATGGCATGGTTGCATAAGCACCAATTCGCAACCACAAATTCCCGCTCAATTTTCCTCCCAAAAGGGTAGTCCAAAAGCGGTCACGTCCGTAGATTAATCCGGGACGAATTATCGTTACTTGTGGCTTGTAATTAGGGTCATCATTCTGCATAAACTCGCGGACAAGTTCTTCTTGCAGCAGCTTAACTTGGGCGTATTCTTCCCGTTCTAAGGGGTCAGATTCTATTAGTGAATCTTCGGCAATTGTTGTCCCAGATGGGATGCGAAAATAGTCGTAAACGGAGAAAGTGCTAATCTGAATTAGCCGAGTTACCTTGGCTTTAATCATGGCATTGAGCAAGTTTTCCGTGGCTATGACTGTGCCTGCAAATCGCACGTAAAAGTCACCTTCAGGTTTAGCTGCTGCTAAATTAATTACTGCATCCACACCCTGGAGAGCATCAACAATACCATGCTGGCTTCGTAAGTCAAGATAAGTTAGTTCTAGGGCTGGATGATTATGCCAAGGGATGCGTTTAACGTCGGTAGTTGGGCGGACAATTGCTTTTACTTGATGTCCGCGTCGTAGGGCTTCAGCTACGACATATTGTCCGACAAATCCGGATGCTCCTGTTATTAGTAATTTCATAATACCTCGTATTTTTTAGTTTCGCGCAAAGGCGCAAAGACGCAAATAAGAACGCGAAGAGAATTGCTATAGGCGATTTTCTTCGGAAAGGAGGGCGTTAATTAATCTATTTGTCCGTTCCATATGTGTAAAGTTGATGGGTGGTTCTTTGCCTTCTATTAGGGCTGCGTAGGTTTTATCTAACAGCAAGTGTAAGCCTTCATAGCAAGTGCGTTGCATAATTTTGTTGCGGAAGTTAGTAAAGGTTGCTGCGATTAAATTGCTGCCGTTGAGAAAATGGTTAATTAGTGGAGATAGCTGTTCTCCGGCGCGGGGGATAACACAACGCAGATATGGCTGGAATAAATCTGTCTCTGCGTAACCTTTGCTACCTCGCACTGTAACAGCAAAGGTCTTGGGTGCGGTGTGAGAACTGAACCGAATGCGAGCGTGGGCTGAACCGCTGATGACTATGGCGTCCAGGTCATCATACTTAAATAATTCGCCCCCTCCGTGATTGTTCCAGGCTGCACTAACGCGCTCAAAATCTGGTATAAAGCGCACTACTAAAGAACATAAGTGGGTGATAAAATCATGAATTACTCCGGCTGGCATTTTATGAATTGGATTAGGTAAGTTTTCATCAGCAAATACTCCTCCTTCGCGCACTGGAATTGCTATGCGGACTTCAACTTCTTGTACTTCACCGAGAGTACCATCAGATATTAATTTATGGATAGCGAGAATTGGTTGGTTGTAACAGTAATTTTGGTTTTCAATCAGACAACGGTTGTGGGATTGGGCGAAATTCCAGAGGTCTTTGAACTCATCGTAGGTTGGTGTAATTGGCTTTTCACAGAATACATGGGCACCGGCTGATAAACAGTCCTGAGCAATTTGTTTGTGGGTATGGGGTGGAGTTAAAATATGTACAATATCCGGTTTAACCTCAGATAACATTTGGCGATAGTCAGTATAAATCGATTTAGCATTAAACCGTTTTGCTGCATACTTAGCAGCGGCTTTTGACAGGTCACAAACACTGACTAAATCGGCGCGATCGCATTTATCCAGGAAAGTCAAATGTTCTTTAGAAATTGCTCCTGTACCAATTACGGCTGCTTTTAATTTTCTGGGCGTTAAAATACTATCTGCGGTCGAAGTATTTGGTTTTTCTGCTAACATTGCCATAATTTTAGTTACACTCCCATGTGATGTCATCACATAAAAACAATAAAAATATTTCTTCTAAGAAAGCGCTGAAGCGCTTGCAGAGGGCAGATTAGTTCTTTAGAACTAACTCAGAGTTAGAGGGTAATGGAATGCTATAAAAACCCCTTACTAAGTTGAAACTACATTTTTGTATTCCACAATAGTGCGCTGCCGCTTTAACAGCAAAGAAATGTGAAATTGAATTTGTCCCCATAATTTGGGGTATTTTTCTAACACACAAAATAAGCCGTACAAAACAGCATCATAATCAGCAAAGCCTCTCATTATTATCATGCGATAGACTCGATATGCTAACAGGCTATAAGCCATGATCAGTAATAAAATGCTTAGACCTTTTGTGGGAAATAGACTAATCACCGCCAACAAAGGTAAAAACAAAGCCCAAAACCAACTTCTTAAACTTTCTTTTACCCAATGTCTTTCCGGACTACGACCGTGTAGCCAAGCACCTTCAGCATAACCATGACCATTGCGAATTTCGCGCTTCCACCATTGAAAAAAACGGGTTATTTGGGCATCGTGCAATGTCATTTCTGCATCGATACGTAAAATTTTACCCCCATTTTGACGCAGACGAATACACAATTCTGGTTCTTCTCCAGCAATTAATGTCGGATTAAATCCTCCGACTTTTTTCAATGCGCTCACCCGCATCATCGAGTCACCACCACAGGCTTTTGCTTCACCTATAGGAGTGTTCCATTCCACATCACATAGACGATTATAAATAGAGTTGCTGGGGAATTCTTCGCGCCGTCTACCACACACTACCACCACTTCTGGGTGAGCAATTAATTCATTCACTGCAGCTTCCCACCATCCCTGGTAAACCACACAATCTCCATCCACAAATTGGACAAATTCAATGTCTGGTTTGTTGTGCAAAAGATATTCAAATCCGGCATTTCTAGCACGGGCTGCAGTTAAAGGAATAGATAAATCTAGTTCCACTACACTTACACCCAGGGAGCGGGCTAAGGTCACACTATCATCACAGGAGGCAGAATCAACATAAACTACGTTTCTCCCTTCTCCTATTACTGATAGTAGTGAGGATTTGAGACGATTTCCTTCGTTCCGTCCGATGACAACAACTCCAATACTATACAATTTTAGACCTCCTCAGTAATTAAAACTTACGACTTGACAATTTAAAATTTAATAATTTAAACAACTTTGTTTCAACGTTATTTGCTCCATTTTTTTGGTTTTATTTAGTGTAAAAACGACTGTAATAAATAAAACCCAATATACATTGGTGAGATAGAGTAAACAATTTTCTGTCACGTTATTCATTGTCAGAAAAATAATAAATCCTAAAGGCCAAATATTTTCGGGGTTGTTATTTGCATAAGCTCTTTTCAGTGCTTCTGTGAAGGTTCGGAAATAACAAACTAAAAAAATTAGTACACCAATCAATCCGACATCTAGTGCTAAATCAATCAAGCCATTGTGTGCGTGGGGTGGGATCCATCCACCAGGACCAATTGCGTTACCTGCTTCGATTGCATAGCGGCTGTTAGGTGCCCAAAATGCACCCCGTCCATAACCCAATAATGGTCTTTCCATAAATCTATTTAGCGCCACACCCCATATATGTGTGCGTCCAGTGATAGTGGGATCTCTTCCTAAACCAGTTACGATTTCCACCCAATAACTGAAAACTATCAGACCCAAACATCCGAGAAAAATAATCCCAATATCTAGGAATATGACGCTAAATTTTCCTCGCCAGCGAAATTGTTTATAAAATAACATTATTAATATCAGGAGTACAGAAATAACCATAGCAGTTACTGACCGGGAAAGTTGGAGTAAAATTACTGCTAAAATTAAGCCTAACCACCTGTATAGCTTTGAAGTTTCCTTGGGCAGTGTCCAAAAGGTTAAGAATGTTAAAACCATCATACTACCGAAGCTATTTTTGTGTCCATATACTCCTTTCCATGAGCCTTGATGATTTTGTGCTTCGGTGCCAATTCCAGCAATACCATGTACTGCAAGTTTCGGATTTCCTAGGGAAAAAGCTATACTCATAAACGCCCCTATCAATAAAGTTAGGGCAATGATTTGTACCTGCTCTTTCAAGCTAAATCTTGTGGCAAAATATAAGCCAAAGCTAGTCATCATCACGATGTCTCTAGTAGTAGAAAGCGTAAAATTTAAATCTACTGACCAAGCAAAGGATATAAAAGCTAATATTGTGAAAATACAAATTAATATGCTGCTTCTGGCTGTGATGATAGAACTTCTCCAAAAGATGCAAACTAGCAGAATTGATATTCCCAAAATTGAGAATCGGATTAATGTGATTAAGGCTGGGGGTAGCACAAGAGCTAGCGAGTTGACGCCAAATACTCCGGAAAAGAAACTTAAGCCTAAAATTATAAAACCTATCTCCGCAAGTCGAATAATCTTGTTCACAACTGTTATCTATAATTAAGATAAGTAACTCGCCATTTATCTGGTCAATATTTCATGGTAAATTGTCCCTTTCTGTCCGCACCCATGCAGTTTGAGGTTTGACTAAAAATTTGAGATAAACAGGAATTTTCCAGAGAATATAAATAGGAATAGTTAACAGTTTTTGTAGCGGTAACTCTTGAGCAGCAAATTTAGCCCAAGCTGCAATAATTGCTGTGATAAAACAAAATCCAGCGGCACCTGATATAGCTACTCCTGTCCATGATGCGGTTATGATTCCCAATAGCACAGAAGTGGTCATCATTGCTAACCAACTAATTGCGAGCAGCGATAAAGGTGGTATAAATAAATCTAGGGCACTCACCAATAAATCAAATCTTTTTTGATGCCATGCTTCTTTAACTAAGAGGGGAATATAAGCTTGCATAATTTGAAAATGACCATGTACCCAGCGGGTTTTCTGGCTTTTTGCAGCCTGTGTAGAGGGGGGTAAATACCCTGTGACTCTTGCTGCTTGGCAAAACATTGGTTTGTGTCCAGCTAGGGTCAAATCTAAGCCTAGTTTAAAGTCTTCTAGGAGGTGTCCACTGGCTAAATTAACTGCACGAATGACTGACCAAGGGAAAGCCATTCCTGTGCCAAATAATAAGCTAGGAAATCCCAAATTGTCTAAGCCACGGGGACGACCTAAATTTCTGATAATATTGGCAAATTGGGAAATAAAATCTTTGGAAGACTGAGAATTTTCCGGTCTAGCCATTAAGTAGATTGCTTGCACAGGGCGCCCAGTTGCTATTGCAGCCTCACTCAATTGTGCAATAGTGCCTTGATTAACTGTACAATCAGCATCAACAATTACAACTACATCGGGAGGGTCTGATTCTAGAAACTGTAAGCCATAATCTAGAGCGTATCCCTTGCCTTGATTATCACAGTCGTGACGCTCAATTACTATTGCACCCATTGCACGGGCAATATCCGCTGTGGCATCATCACAATTGTCAGCAACGACAAGTAATTGGTCTTGTGTTTTTAACTCTGGGGTGAGTTTTTCTAGTGTGGAACCAATAACAATCTCTTCATTGTGGGCAGGTACTAAAACAGTAACTTTCGTATTTTGCCAGTTACTTTGATTTCTGTTAGCAGAAGAGTCTTTAGGGAATAGAGCAGCAATACATTCAATCAGAAAAAATAAGCAGATAATCAATAAAATTAATGCGCTTACCAGCCAGACAATCTCAGTACACGCAACCACGAATTGGCTAATTGACATAGCATAATTTCCTCAAAAAGTTGGTCTTGTCCTGTCACTAGTTCCTCATCCCCACCCCCTATTTCAAGATAATTCTTGCAGGTATTCCCACGGCTGTTGCTCCGGCTGGAACATCGCATAGAACCACAGCATTAGAACCAATCTTGACATGATCTCCAATGGAGATTTTGCCGAGGATTTTCGCACCAGCACCAATAGCGACACCTTTACCTAACTGGGGTGCATCCCAGGGACTATCTACATAACGACCCCCTAATGTTACCTCTTGGCTAATCATGCAATCGTCACCAATAATACTGTTGGCATTAATGATGATTGAACCCTGATGATAAATAACCACACGACGACCCAGTTTAACAGTGCAAGGTAGTTCAATTCCGTAGGTATTCCGCACCTTGCGATATAACATTCCATAGAGAATGCGGAAAGGTAATTGCAAGATTTGGGGTTGAATTTTTGATTTCCAAACACCAAAACGGTGAACTGCTACTGCGCGAAATCCTGGCTTACTCCAGTCTCTTCCGTGAGCAATCCAGTCTTCTTTAATTTGCTGCCAAAGACTTAGCAGCGATGCTTGTTCTTGGTTGATATTTTCGTTTACGTCTATCTGTGCATCCATTGTTCAGTCCGTTCCATTTCTCTGACACTTTGTACCCCGCGAGGCTGAGCATAATAGAAGTAGCTGTCAGGTTCTTGCTTCAAGTTGACCGCATTAGCAATGATTCCTAAAATGTTGGCTTCTGAGCGTTCTAGGAGAGATTTCGCAGCGGTAGCACTAGCGGAATTCACCACACCAGGTCGCACCACCAGCAATACTCCATCCACCATTTTTCCCAGAACGGCTGCATCAGCAGTTCCCGCTAAAGGTGGAGTATCAAAAATAATATAGTCATAGGTTTCTGAGAATGACTGAATCAGCGATGTCATCCGCTCAGAGTCAAACAATGCTGATGGATTAGGCGGTTGTACACCGGCTGTGAGGACGGATAAGGAGTTGGTGACTATTTGCACAGCATTATAAAATTCATCCTGACCGACAATCACATTACTTAAGCCGACTGCGTTGATTAAACCCCACAGGTGATGTTGCGATGGGTTACGCATATCTGCATCAACAAGTAAAACTCGCTTTCCTGCTTGCGTCAGTACCGCAGCTAAATTAGCAGAAACTTCTGATTTTCCCTCATCTGCAACAGAGCTTGTGACGACAATGGTACGGACTTTTTTATGGCTAATAAACTTCAGGTTTGCCTGAAGCATTTGGTATGCTTCATGAATTACGGTACGTGGAGAGGAAGCGACAATCACTCTTGGGGATACACCCTCTCCCATCAAGTTAGTAATTACCGATGTACTGTTGGATTCAAATTTAGGAATTAACCCCAACAAAGTGTAGCCAAAAAGTGTTTTAGCTTCCTTAATGGTTTTCAGTGAACTATCAATTAAATCTACAAAAAATGCCGTTGCTACACTCAATAGTAACCCAACAAATAGACCTCCTCCTATTAAGAGAAGCATCATTTTGGAAAGCTTTGGTTTTTGGGGAACCTGTGCAGGTTGAATGATTCTAGCATTCCCAATGGTTTGCTTTTCAGCAACTTCAATTTCTTGGAGTCTGGTAACTAAGTTTTGATAGCTGGTTTGAGCAACAGACAGCCTCCGTTCTAAATTCCCTTGAATTTTTTCTAAATGTGGTAAAGCTGCTAACCTCTGCTGATAAGTTATGCGGATAGCTGACAAAGCGTTAATTTTCTTTTCCAAACCTTCGCGTTGCGTCTTTAATTGTACGTATTGCGCGGCTAAATCTTGCTTTATTTTTCCCATCTGCAACTTACCCGTAGGAACCGTTCCGGGAGTTCCTAAAGTCTGTTTAATCCGCTGCTGCAATAATGCATTTAAGGTGACTTCTTGATTCTTTAAGTTAAGAACAGATGGATGATTAGCTGTATAACGGGCTGATTCTGTTGCTAGCTTGGTTTGCACTTTTTGCAGTTCACTTAAGACCTCTTGAACTCCTGATACTTGAGAAAGGGAAGTCATTTCTACAGCTTGATTGCTTTGCAAATTCATTTCCCTAGCTATCTGTGCTTCCTGCGCTTTTACGTCTGCTAGCGCAGCTCTAGCTTGATTCATTTCTCCATCTAGCTGAGCTATATTGCTAATAGCAGCACTTGCTTCTTGTGGCAGTTCAATAATCTTATTTTTGTCTTTAAATAGACGCAGTTGCTCGGCTGCTGACTCTAATTCTTGTCGAGATGCAGGCAGTTGTTTTTTAATGAATTCACCTGCAGCATACACCTGAGTGCGATTAGTCTCAATATTATTAGCAACATAGGATGTCATCAATTGATTGACTACTTTTGCTGCTTTTTCCGGATTATTTGATGTATAGGTCACATTTAGGACATCTGTCCCCACAATTGGTTCAACCTTGACTTTCAGTGCTTCTGGTTCAAGGGGCTTTCCTTTTTTATCTTTTAACTCTAGTTTACCGATAACTTCTTTTAACATCGGGTTCGATCTGACAATTACAGCTTGGGTTTCCAAGGGATTACCCTGAATCATTAAGGATTCCAGGTCTCCTATCCTTTCCCCTACTTTTGTCAGCGATGATATACGGTCTGATTTAAAAAGTAGCTTCCCATTAGCTTCGTAGGTAGGTTTTTTTATTAAAATAACCAAACCTATTAATCCTACGGTCGCAACCATAACTCCTGCAACAAATGGCCAGCGTCGTTTCAGCACCAGCCAATATTGTTGAATATCTACTTCTTGTTCTTGGGGATAGATTTTTGTTTCCATGTTTGTACAAGATATCAGTTCTCAGAATGAACGATGAAAATCCCAAGGACGATTCTCTGGATTTTCGTCAGCTATTTTCTTGAGGATGCAAATATTGTCGGGAAGATATTTTATCCCTTTGTAATCTCTTTCCAGCGGATTCTGTAAAAACCGTTTTGTGAATCTTTTCAGACGCTTTTCCCAACTAGTTTTTGGCTGAACATTCACAAGTTCGTACATCCTGTTTCTGAGAACAAAATACAGGACTTTTCTAATTCCCGGCATCCAGATATCATCAAAAACTACATATCCCCCTACTTCTAGTAATTTATCTACATAGAAGAAATCTACTAAAGTGTAATCAAAGTGATGGGAGCCATCAATAAAAGCAAAATCGATTTGCTGTCTCTCAGCTAGAAGTTGCGGTAAAGCTTCATAAGAGAATGCTTCAAAAAATCGCAATTTATCTGATAATCCGGCTTTTTTAATATTCAATAATCCAATGGATTTCCACATTGTGCTTTGGAATGGGTCGATAGCAATATGACTTCCTGACCCTTTGTCTTGGTGAGCTTGACAAATAAACATGGTTGACAACCCATAAGCCATTCCTATTTCTAGAGTGCTATTCAGATTGTGGTTTTTAATTAGTTCCTGGAAGAGCGTGCCAATATTCCAAGCAGTTGCTGTGGGAAAAGGATTAATTTGATTCCCTTCTGCATCTTCTACTGCTTGGGTTTCATATATTTTCGTCAACAGTTGATTCATTTTTCTAGCTCCCGATTATGATTTAGACCACTATTTCCCGTATCTCCTGATAGCTAACTAATGATTTGCCTCCAGCTTTTTTATGCAGTGGATTTGTTGAATTAATTAATATTAGTAACCTCTAGGCGAATATCTCTATATCTGTCTAGGGTTGGATATTTATTGTCGAGATTAATCATCAATTTCCTACTCCTACAGATACCCTAAATAAAATACCATTGGTAATAAATTAAACAAACTTTTATTATTTAGATGAAATCAGCAAAATGAAAGCGCTTTCTGTCTTCTGCCTTTTGTCGATGCCTTACAGACATCCTGTGCGAACCTAATTCAGTCTGGTGGTACTAGTTAATAAGCACCTGATTTTTGCAACACAACCTTAACAGTTTGGAGCAAAATTTTTAAATCTAGACACAGCGACCAATTCTCAATGTATTGCATGTCTAATTTCACTCCATCTTCAAAGTTATCGATATCAGACCGACCAGAAACTTGCCACAATCCGGTGATACCAGGTAGAACTTCTTGGCGAATAAAATGCTTGGTTTTGAATTTCTCCACATCTCTCAGCGGTAGAGGTCGCGGACCCACCAAACTCATTTCTCCCAGTAAAACATTGAATATTTGTGGTAGTTCGTCTAAACTGTAACGGCGCAAAAATTTTCCTACTGGTGTGATTCGGGGGTCATCTTTCATTTTAAATAGGACGCCATCTTTGATTTCATTTTTCGCTTCTAGGGCTGCTTGCAATTTTTCTGCATTAGCAACCATTGTCCGGAATTTCCAAATCTCAAAACTATTACCATGCAAACCAATTCGTTTTTGCTTGAAGAAGATTTTTCCGGGAGAATCTAACTTAATCATGATGGCGATCGCTAGATAAACCGGAGAGAGTATGATTAATAGTACCGTCGAGCAAACTAGGTCAAAACACCGCTTCACCCAAAAATCACTGCCAGCAATAATTGGTGTGGTAATTGTTAAGCACGGGACATCACCAACCAGGGAAAATTCTGATTTGGGAGGACGAATCTCTGAGGCATTTGGTAAGATTCTGACAATTATCCCAGCCGTCTGAAAATTCCAGCAAACGTAGAGTCTATTCTTGATAGCATTCCAGGAAGTAAAAACTTCTTCTATGCCCTGTTCACGCAAGTACTCAAAGGTTGCTGACCGATTTCTTAAATCCAAGCAACTAGAGTCGGCAGTTCCTTGGATTGTGTAGCAATTTTGTTGCTCTATTATCTGCACATGGCTGTCTTTTTCTTCTGGGTCAGCAATTAGAAAAACTGGATGGAGAATTACTCCTCTATGCCGCAGTTTGTTGGTAGCTATATCAAAAAACAAGCGCTCTGTACAGATGAAGACTACAGACAAAAACCAAAATATCAGAAAAGTTGAGCGGGAGACATAGCTATCTGGTTCGTAGAGAAAAGCAATCAACAGCAGCAGGACATCTGACAGCGTGATAGCCTGGATTAGACCCCCATAGTTACGCCGATTAATACCTGCTCTATATAGTCCTTTCGCAGCAATTGTAACTATTCCCACTGTCTGAATTAGCAACAGAAATGATGCGTTATATGACCAAGCAGACTCTAAGCTGGTTCCATAAAACACCGCTGATTTCCAGGCCACGGTAATAGCGAGAATATCTAGACCTATCAACACTGCTACCCGCAGGAATCTGATCAGGAATCCTCTTTGTATCTTTGTACCTTGCGCTGACCGTAAATCTGGCTTTAAGTCATCAACTTGGAAAACTTCAGAAGTCACTTTTCTAATTACCTCTGTATGTATTTTGCTGTTAGTTAGAAAATTACCACCAGGTTGGGAACACTGTTAAATACACTCAAGTCCACCTGAGATGCGATACCAATTTAGGCTTGAGGTTGCTTGCTGGATTGCTTGCTTAGTGTTGTGAATAACTTAGAAATCCATTGCTGTAAGAGACGATAAAAAAACAGCGGATTACCAATTACATAACGTTGCCACAAACGCTGTGGTTCTGTAACCAGTCTTGTTACCCACTCCAGTCCATTATTTGTCATCCAACGCGGACCTCTGTATACCGTGTCGGTATAAAAATCAAGACATGCTCCCAGAGGTAAAAATACTTTTGCCTCTACTCGTTCTAAGTTATCCCGAATCCAACTTTCTTGTAATGGCATCCCAAAGCCAATATACAAGATATCTGGTTTAAACTCATTGATTTGTTTGATAACTTCTTCGTTCTCCTCACCAGACTTGTCAAAATAACCGTGATGTCCTTTGACTTTTAAGTTTGGTGCAACTGCTGTCAGTTTAGTGATAGCTTTATCTACCGTTCCTGGTTGACCTGCAAGCAAGAACAAAGAAACATTTTCTCGCTCGCAACTCTTAGCCAAATCTTCGATGTAATCTGGACAGGTCATGCGATGAGATGAGTCTACACAACAACCGCTGAGTTTTGCTGCTAACAAAACACCAAATCCATCGCAGAAGACTAAATCAGATTTGTTGAGAAAATCTTTATACCACGCCATTTCCTGGGCAAAGTTCATAGCTCGCACATTGACATGGCATATGGTGGTTTTCTGGGGAAGTTTCGCTGCTTTGACAATGTAATCGATCAGGTCATCAACTTTTAGTTTATGAAATCTAGTCCCCAATACGACTATTTCTTCAAAGCTTTTCTTGAGCGACAGTTCCTGCATATATTTTTAGTTTCTCCTGGCACCCTCATTCAAATTGATTACCTGCATTTATTAGAGCAGAGCAATTTCTGAGTTGAACACCCTAAATTGACTGGATTAAGCTTTTTTTTCAGGCTTTACATATCTCAAACTCCTCATCGAATTGGGTTACTCAACAATAATTTGCATTCTGGTCAAATTAAAACTTTGAAGCACCACCTCAAGTTATAATCTGATTCCATATCCAACCATGAGTAAACACCATTGAATAGCATTGTATCAAAGTTTACCATCTATATCTGACGAAGATTGAACCTTTTTTTCTCTGACTGTTGCTAGTTGGGATAAATTTACCAACATTTACGGCATTTACCGGCTCAATCTTGCATTTGCTCAGCTTTGCGTTGAGTCATGATTGTCATATGTTAAAGCAAAAGCTTCTCTGAATTCGACTGGTTCACTACTTCCAGCAACCAGTCAAGCAAATGCATTGATATTAATTGATATGATTGCTGAGTTTGGCACAGAGTTAATACTGTTGGCTCTGCTGGCTCCTACTATCAAGAAATCACCTAACTCATGAATCGAAGATGGAATCTTCGATAGTGCCAACAATCTGGAATATTTTTGCTGGTGGACATTCTTAGCAGTTGGATTTTGTTCATGGATAGATACACAACGGAACACAGTTAAGAAGAATATTAGACATCAGGGATGATATCCTCATTGGTCTGGACAATCCCCGTTAGTCTACACGGCGGGGTAGTTGAAACGTCCGAGTTGTCTTGAAGTAATAATTGCACCAAATGCTAAATCTTCCCCGCACTAACCTGATAGTTAGTAGATTCGTGCTGCTATATTATAACATCTACAAACTACTGAACAACTATTTATTTTTTTAATCTATCAGAACAGTCTATGTTTTTATAGCGCATAAGTATTTTAACTATGTGGTGAGGATTTTATCACTTTCATAACTTTTGGCAAATTGTTGTCCCCTATAGGACTGAGAGTTTCACAAGTAAGCTGATGTGCATCTAATTTACATAACGTGGGCAGGCAGGATGCCCACCCCACAAGAGATTGAGTAAATCTGATTATGCAATTTAAATGTGCTTTAGCTTAGTATTATGAGTCATAAAATTTCATGAAAAACTGAGCATAAAAACACCATAAATCAAATATTTACTGTGATAAATGTCACAAATGTAACTTTTTGTTACTAATGAAATCTAAGTATTGGCAAATATATCTTATTCCTAACAACCATATAGTTATATCTAAGATTTGTGATGATTTTTACTATCAATCTTTAAACCAATAGACAAAGCCCACCTACAGGGGTTACTCACAGTGAGTCAGTTAAAAAATTGTCATAGTTTCTGTAGGTAAGCCAAAAAGTGAGGTAATTATGGAGCTATCAGATTTAGTTATCATCACTACTTATGTCTTCTCCATCAGAACGTCGAATATCTATCCTGGTGGACGCTAATAACCCACATCTAATCGAGGGTTTGGATGTGTGGTTACGCTTGGGCTTGCTTACGGAATCTCAAGTCCAACAACTCAGCCGCCAGTATCTAAATTGTCCTCTTCCGGAAGTATTTGTCACTAGTCAAATACCAGTAAGAGAACAAGCAAATAATGTATCTAATACAACCAATAATCAACCAGATTTTGTCTTAGAAACACCAGATGAAAAACCCGTCATTGTTCCCAATGGAGGGCTGTTAACACCTAAAGAACCCCATTTCGTCACCCGGATATTACAGTCACTGATGGCAGAATTAAGCGTCATCTGGCTGCTGGTGTTGGGTGTGTTTATGGTGGTGGTGTCTTCGGCAGTACTTGCAGCGACTCAGTGGCAAAGATTCCCCGCTGTTGGACAGTATTTGGTGTTACTGGCGTACACCTTGACGTTTTGGTGTTCCGGGTTGTGGACGGGGAGACAGCAAAATTTGCGCTTGACGGCGACGACATTACAAATAGTATCGCTGTTACTGGTGCCGGTGAATTTTTGGGCAATAGATAGCTTTGGCTTATGGCATCAGGGTGTTGTGTCGTTGGTCTTAGCGGCGATCGCACTATTCACTTTAAGTGCAACTAGTTATTTTATCTGGCAAATCTTCACGAGAAACCAGCCTCAACAGTTACCTCTAGTGAATTACTTACTGTTGAGTTACCTGCACTGGGGTTGGAACTTTTCCCTCCAACCCCTAATAGCTGTTTATCTCGGCTTACTATTCACCACCTTTACTATTCACAAGCATCTTGGAGAACCTCAACGGAGGGGTACAATTTCCTGGAAACCCATAGCAGCTATCGGTTTCGCGATTGCAATTTTGCTAGTGCGGGCGATTTTTGTGGTAGGTGTGGAAGTTGCTCAACTCGGTTTAGCATTGGGTATCTGCGGTTGGTTGCTGGTTAATATCAATCCCCAACAGCAGACGCGGGTCAGCTTATTACCTGTCGCTGGTTGTTTGTTGTTCCTCGGATGGTGGGTTTCCGTTGCTGATGTACCTTGGCAAGCTTTTGCTGTCAGTGGTTTAGGGTTATGGTTTTTTGGGCGGTTATTACTGCGATTTTGGCGCCGCAGCGATTTAGGGATGATTTTCGCCATTGGGTTGCAAATGCTGTGGTTGGCTTGGCGTCTAGTACCCTTGGGAATACAAAACAGTGCGATCGCACTGCTGACCACACTAAGCAACTCACAAGACACTCCTTGGGCGCTTCTGGCTGTGGTGGTATTTCCCTATGTGATTTTAATTGTGGCGATCGCCGATTGGCTCTATCGCCGTCAGAAACCACAACTTGCGGGGTTTGCGGAAGCATGTGCTTTGTGCTTAGGTTGCATTCTCACCAGCCTCAGCTTAGTCAATCCCTTATTACGCACACTTAACTTACTTGCTTCCACCATCACTTTATATAGTGTGTCTCAACGCCGCCACACTGCAACCTTGGCTTACATATCTCATATCTGCGGTGTTGTGACTTGCATATGTGCAACTTTTTATATTGTCCCCAACTTATCTGCAAACATCTGGGCGATGATTCTCTTAGCCATGATGGTCGGCGAATGGGGATTTAGCCTCAGTGGGTGGAGGGTTTGGCAGCGTAGTGCCTGGCACATTGGTTTAGCTTTGTCCGCCATTTCCTATGTGTTGCTGTGGAGTCAAATGCCTGGAAATCCAATGTTTGCGGGTTTGTGGTTAGTTACCCCAGCCTCCTTGACTACGGTTGCCTATGTTACAAGAGAATCCAGGAGGGAAATTGCAGGTTGGTTCAGTGTCGGGTCTGTGTTGATGGCGCAGTTGCTGACTTTGCAACATCAAGGTGCAGATGTGATTGGTTTGGGTATGGCTACTGCATTGATGTTGTTTAATACCTACTATTTACAGCATCTAGTAGCGGCGGGGATGACGGTAGGTTATGGTTTGGGGTTTGTAAATTTGCTGCTGTGGCACGGGGTGTGGGGAATTCCTCGGTTGTCCCTAGAAGGTTGGTTGGTGTTGGTGGGGGTTGAGGTATTGGGTTTATGGGTATTGCGGGGTGTAATAACCGAACCTCAAAGTACGGTAAATACGCCAAGGAGGGATGAACCGCCAAGGACGCTAAGGGAGCCAAGGAAGAGAGATGATGGTGTAATGTCCCGAATTTATGCTCAGGGGAGTGATTTTTGGGGGATTCTTTTGTGTGGGTTGGAGTTAATTTGTTTGACTGGACATTCTGTTGGGGTGTATTGGGGTGGGATTTCTCCATCACTTGGGGTGTTTTTGGGGATTGGTTTGACGATGGTGGGGCTGGTCTATCGTAGCTGGGGACAAGCAAATAACTGGACAATTTATGGCGTGGGTTGGTGTATTGAATTGTTAATGGTGGAGGTGTTGGGTGTATTTGGGCGATCGCTTCTGAATTTAAGCATAGCTAATGTGGCGTTGGGTTTAATCTCGCAATTATTAGGTGAATGGTATCAACGGCGAATTAATAACAGAAATCTACCTAATCCTTTGCATATTTTACCGCTGGTTTATGGTGGTTTGGCGGGGATTTTGCGTTGGGGGATGTTAACCAGTTGGACGGGGTTGTCTTCTCTTGCTTTGGCTTTGATTGCTATTGGTGTAGGGAGAAGACGGGCGGAGTTTAAACCCCTGGTTTATCTGGGAATGATGGGCATATCGCTGTCTGCTTATGAGATTCTGTTTTATCAAATTGCCCATTTACCATTTTCTCAGCAATTGATAGCAATGGCGGCACTGGGTACGAGTATTATGTATGTTTATCGGGTGCTATCGCCGTGGTTAACTGCTTACTTAAGATTTGTTGCACAAGAACTTAAATTTATCTCCCATGTGCATTGGGTGGTGAGTAGCTTATTATTATTTAACGCTGTGAATATACTTTTGACAACACAGCAAGATGCAGGGAATTTTGCCTTAGTAGGATTAGGAACAGCAGCATTTCTTTCCCGTTACGCCATCTTTCAAGCGCGGCGTCATCCTAATGATAATATTGCCGAAGCTTGGGTTTATTTGGGTTTATTAGAAGCGGCTGGTGTGGGACTTTATATGGCTACTCAGTCCCCCTTACAGGAATATGGAGAAATTTACCTGCCTTTTGCATCGGTGGGTAATGCTTTAGCTGCTTTATTTTTCTATGTTTTACCTTGGGAAAGATGGGGTTGGAATCAAAGACCTTGGCATCGTGCTGCTTTGATTGTACCACTAGTATCAGTGTGGGCAACTGCTTCGATAATTAACACGGTGAGTTTGTTAGTTATCGCGGCTGTTTATGTGTTAATTGCCCGGATAACTAAGCACATTCAATATAGCTACATTAGTGCTTTCTTAATCGATTGGGCGATTTTCCGTTGGCTGGCTGAGTTACAATTAAATGCTTGGTTTTGGTACGCTATTCCTGTTGGGTTATCTATCTTATATTTTGCTCAAGTGGAACCTGCATTACAGGGAGCAGAACAAAAAGAAGCGCGTCACAGCGTGCGAATGTTAGGAACAGCGGTGATTTGTGGTGTCGCTTTCATATCTCAAGAACATCATGGTTTGACGCCAGGGATTATTAGTTTAATTGCGATTTTTTCTGGTTTAGCTTTGCGAGTTAGGGCGTTTCTGTATGTGGGGACAATTGTCTTTTTAGCGAATGCTTTCTATCAGTTAATTATTCTGATTCGGCTGTACTCTTTCTTGAAATGGGTGATTGGGTTTGTAGTTGGTATTGTGTTTATTTGGATAGCCGCTAATTTTGAAACTCGGCGTCAGTTTATTAATGCGCTGATGCGAAATTGGATTGTGCAATTAGAAGAGTGGGAGTAAGTGGTGGCACCGGATGGGTAACGGATGTAACGGATAATTAATTTATCTTGACCACAGATAACCTATCCGCTACATCCGTTATTTATCCGTTGCCACCGTTGCCACATCGGTTTTTGGCAGAAATCTCAAAATTTTTTATCCCACTGTCCGTAATTTAGTCAACCACACTTGTTATTGTCACTCAAGAGTTCACAGATAATTCTCAGGAGTGAAATACCATGGGTTTATTCGACAAGGTATTCAATATTCAAAACCTGCAAAGCCAAACACAACAAACGCTAAGCCCTGCGGAAGCTTTCGCTGCAATCTGCTTGGCTGCAACCGCATCAGACGGTTATTTTTCGGAAGAAGAAGCACGTGGCATTTCGTTTATCCTATCTCGGATGCAACTTTTCAAAAGTTATCCTCACGATGTCATTAACAGAATGTTTGACAAACTCGTGGGTATTCTGAAACGTCAAGGTGTCAGCAATTTGCTAAATTTAGCTAAACAATCTCTTCCTTACGAACTGCGAGATACAGCTTTCGCAGTAGCAACTGACTTAGTGTTGGCTGATGGTGTTGTTACCCAAGAAGAACAAAATTTATTAAACGAACTATATCAAGCCTTGGAAGTTTCACCGGAAGTAGCCACCCAAATTGTCCAAATTATGTTGATTAAAAATCGAGGTTAGCTCACAGAAGAATTCAAATACAGCTTGAAAACTTACGAAAAACCTCTCTTCAACTCTTACTTCTTCGCTTCTTCGCGTCTTCGTGGTTAAAATAATTTCTTTTAACCACAAAGAAACGAAGAAACTAAGTAAAATACCTTGGTATATGCAGCGCGAAACTTTATTTCCTTTGAAACTGACGCAATCGCAAAGCATTACTCACCACCAAAAATGAATCTAATTATCGCTCCTCCATCGATAATTGGATTCAGCAACCAACCAAAGAAAGGATATAAAATACCGTAAATTATCCGTCTTTCCAGTCCAAAATTGCTGAGCGATCGCCTGTTTTTTATAATTGTTTTTATTGCATTGTTTGTCTAATTTGTCAATTCATAAGTCCTAATCTAGAGAGAGAGACAGACAATAATCTGGAGATAGAGAGACAAGAAAGAATTCCTAAAGTTAAAGTTATATTTGTCATGCTGACAAGCAATCTCAACATTAGCTTTTATAAAGGGTATATATGGCAGCACTAAACGGAGTAATGATGCAATACTTCCACTGGTATATTCCTCCCGATGGAAGTCTATGGAAGGAATTTGCAGAAAATGTCAAATCGCTAGCTGAGGTTGGTGTTACGTCTGTTTGGCTACCTCCTGCTTATAAGGGAACAGCAGGTGGCTACGACGTAGGATACGGGGTCTACGATATGTTTGACCTTGGTGAATTTGACCAGAAAGGCTCCGTGCGGACAAAGTATGGCACAAAGGAAGAGTACATTTCTGCCATAAAGGCTGCCCAAGAAGCAGGTATTCGGGTATACGCTGATGTTGTCCTCAACCACAAATTGGGTGCAGATGCATCTGAAGAAGTAGAAGCAACACCTTTTGATCCAGAAGACCGTCATAGACCGATTGGTGACATGCAGACAATCAAGGTCTGGACTCACTTCACATTCCCAGGCCGCAAGGGTAAATACTCAGAAATGGAATGGCACTGGTGGCATTTTGATGCAGTAGACTACAACGCTTATAACGAGGGAGAAAACGCTGTTTACCTGTTCAAAGATAAGCAATTCGATGAACATGTTGATCTGGAAAAAGGCGCTTTCGATTATCTCATGGGCTGCGATCTTGACATGGAACATGCTGAAGTCCGTGACGAGTTGAAGCGTTGGGGTGAGTGGTTTGTTGATACCACGGGGGTTGATGGATTCCGTTTTGATGCGGTTAAGCATGTGAAAGCAGGCTTTTTCCCAGAGTGGTTACAACACTGTCGGGAATATGCAGGTCGCAATCTTTTTGCAGTGGGTGAATATTGGTCCTACGACGTGGAAGCGTTACACCATTTCATTAATATTACAGGTGGCGATGTACTGTTGTTTGATGCACCATTGCACTATAACTTCAGTGTTGCCAGCACCCAGGGTAACAACTATGATATGCGACAGATTTTTGACAACACTCTGGTGCAACATCAACCCGCGCTAGCCGTAACTCTAGTTGACAATCATGATTCTCAACCCCTACAGGCACTAGAGTCTGTTGTGGAAGGTTGGTTCAAGCCGCTGGCTTATGCCTTAATTCTCCTTCGGAGTCAGGGTTATCCCTGTATTTTCTACGCAGATTATTACGGTGCCAATTACAAAGACAATGGCCGTGATGGCAACGAATATGAGATTTGGCTTGATAGCCATAAATGGCTGATTGATAAGTTCTTGTATGTTCGTCAGACCTATGCTTACGGCGATCAGTACGACTATTTCGACCATGCAAATACGATTGCGTGGACTCGTTTAGGTGATGAAGAACACCCTGGTGGTATGGCGGTTGTACTGAGTAATGGCGACTCTGGTACAAAGTGGATGGAAGTTGGACAACCTAATTGCACCTACATTGATATTACTGAACATATCAGCGAACCAATCACCACTAACGATGAAGGTTGGGCTGATTTTCGTTGCGCTGCAGGTTCTGTGTCAGTTTGGGTTCCCCAACCATAGAGCGCACCCGGAAGTTGGGGAAGCGGGGTTTGAATGGCAGTTGCGTAAGTCTTGTTGGTAATTCGTAATTTCTTCTAGTTACCAGGCGAGAGCCTGGTAACTATAGCTTTGAGGCTCAGCCTCCAGATGATTGCAACTTACAACTATTATTGCCCATCCTTCTCCAATATCCACCACTCATTAGTATCAGCTTGCGTTGTCACATACTCTGGAGTTCTACTATCTGCTGTTAGCTTTTGATTCCTATACGCTCGGTTGATAATGTAGACCTTTTCACCATAGTGAATCTGATTGTCACCATTAGCCTCTACTTTGGCAATTTCCCAACCTTGCTTGTCTTCATCGTAACCTTCTTGCCAGTAGTAGCAATCACGACTGTCACCAAAAGCACCAAGCATATTTTCCTCGCCCAAATCTTCCTCAGTGGACTTGACATGGATGAGGGTGCCATCGGTTAATTCACCACTACCACCTGTGATTTCCAGCTTTACCTGACCTGTGTTAGACAGTCTAGGCCAGCTATATCTGCCATGTTCAGCAGTTATTAGGTACTTCCCATCCTTGGTCTTGAGGTAAAACTTGTCACCAAATTTGGCAGTTTCCGGAGGTTGTGGTGGTGGGGGAGCCTGGAAAATCCACCATTGTTCCTTGTCTTCGGCGGTGGTGACAAAACCAGGATAGTCTGTATCTAGCACTAAGTTTTGATTCGGGTAAGCAAGGTTGGTAATGTAGACTTTATCCCCATAGCGAATCTTGCTATCTCCACTGGTATCTGCTTTAGTAATCTTCCATCCTTGTTTGTTGAGGTCGTACCCATCGTACCAGTAGTAACAATCGTGGCTGTCGCCAAAAGCACCAAGCACGTTTTCTCTACCCAAGTCTTCCTCAGTGGATTTCAACTTGATGACGGTACCCGATATCAAGTCACCTATACCACCGCAGATTTGTAGTTTCACCTGTCCGGTTCTCCCTATCCGCGACCAGTTGTATTTACCCAACTCTGCGGTGATGATGTATTTATCGCTCATGTGACGCAGATAGAGGGTATCACCGTACTTGATGACATCCGGGTCTGGGGAAGACTCTGGCGGTGGTGCAATTATCCACCAGTCGTCAGCATTGGAGGAGGTACTTATCCACTCCTGATTCTTGATCATCTGCTGTCCTTGGAAGAGAGTAAATTTACTGCTGATGTGTACGCGATCGCCATAGCAAATGTCACCCTCACTCCCATCAGCTTTAGTAATTTGCCAGTATTGCTGTTGGTAGTTTTTAGCGTCATCACTGCTGTAGTAGTAGCAGTCGCTTTCGTCACGCCAAGCACCGAGGAAGTTGCGTATTCCAACGGTTTCTCCCAGGCCTAATGCTAATAGGGGTTGCAGGTACTCCTCCGTGCGAATCTGCACCGTAGCACCGCTTTGCACTTCCCCCTCACCATAGCGCAACTCCAGCTTCACTGGGTCTGTAGTCCCTAGTTGGGGGAAGTAGTAGCGCACCCCAGAATAGGCTTTGCTGATGTATTCCCCACTCCTATGTCTGAGACAAAATTGGGCGCCAAATTTCAAGGGAGTGCCAATCGCTGGGGATGGTGGGGCCGCAAAGATATTATCGGTGCGGGGTTCGCTGCAGGTGAAGACATCGCAGAACGTGGGTGCATTTGCTACCCTTTCCCCCAGTCCCCAACTGTTGCGGTCGATACCTCGCCATTCCAAGATGGTAGCAATAATTGAGGTGTGGTCGTAGGGGACTTGTGTTGGGGAACGGAACACAGTCCGCTGTTCAATATAGGGTGATACGAGAATGCAGGGAACTCTGACCCCAAAGCGCTGGAAGTCAAAATCGTGTTGCAATGGGAAGTTTGGCTGTTTAAATCCCCAGGGTGGCTTAGCGCTGCGGGGTGGGGGTACATGGTCGTAGGTGCCGCCGTGTTCGTCAAAGACAATTAGTAAAAGCGTTTCTTCCCAAGCGGCTTTGTTACTCACCAAGCTGAGATAAATTCGCTTGAGCATTTCTTCCCCTGGGGTGACATCGCTGGGGGGATGGAAGTCATTACCGAGGATGGATATATTGCCCAGAATTGTACCTCCCCAAGATGGCTCAATATAACTAAAGGTGGGTAATGTCCCAGCCTCAGCCATCTCGAAAAATTTCTCCATCGGGTAAAAATGGGCGTCAATGAAGGGGATTTGCTCCATACGCGGGAAAATCCGCCGCGTGTAGGGTACGGAACTAATTAATGGTGGGTATGGTTTATCCCAGAATATTCCCCAGTCGTGGAAGTTGTTCTGCTCTAAGACATGCCAAATTGTATCAATGTCGAAGCGGTCATCGGCTAAGTATGCTTCCACGGGGTTGGTGGTCAAGAAACCATTATCCACCAGTCCCAGAGATGTTCCGCACAGGGAAAAAGCCCGGTTAGCGTTGGTTTGGGTGGGAGCCGAGGAGAACCACATATCCGAAACCGCGTAACCCTTCGCTAAAGCGTTCAGCACTGGTAAATCAGTTGGTGTATACATCCGCATGATTTGGCTGATGGTTTGTAGTTGTTCATCCCCTAATTCCGACCAGTGGGAAGCGTAATCCTTCAGGAAACCCTTCATATTCGCAGTTACCCCCGGTAACGGGTTCACGTCGTAACCAAACAATTGCACGTTGACGTGTCGATAGTCTTCGTGGGGGTCTAATCCAGGGGAATTGCTGGCTCTAACGGTCGGTGCAGGTGGTAGGTTAAGGTAAGTCTTGCCGTCTCGTTCTAAAGTATTGTTCAGTTTCTCGGTATCCACGAACGCTAACCCGTGGAATTTGTTTTCATCTTCAGCTAATGCTGGAATATGGTGCTGTGGTTCGTTTCCCGGACTGTACAAATATCCCAGCACGCTGTCAAAGCTGCGGTTCTCCAGCATGATGACCACGACGCGCTTAATGCGCTCTTGCATCAGGTTTTGGCTATTCATCTGGATGTTGCTCCTTTTGTTGGCTCGTAATCCGTCAATCTCAATTGTTGTTGGGGTGTTTTTTGATAACAAAGTTATTGATTTGACAATCAAAAACCCTAGTTTTTAAGGGCTAATTATTGCCATGAAAAAACTAAAACACTTGTACCATAAAAGTTGGATTTTTTTATTTCCTTAATCTCCTACTAAAGCCCAAGTTTTTATTATTACAATACCCTGGAAACCACCAGACAAACTAATTGTTATCATTTCATCAAAAACATCAAATTTATTACTGTATAACAACATTGTATTGTTAACCAATTAATATATGAAAGAATAATAACTTTACTTTATTTTTCAATTATTAACAAAACTAATAAACTTATAGGAATTGGTCAAGATTCATCCCTGCATCGGTGTTTAAATCCCTATTGTGCCGAATCCACATCTAAACATAACGTCGCTTGCGGTTGTTGTCGCAGGATAGAGGCTGGACAATCTGGACTAATTTCTCCTTGTAACATCTGTTTCACTATTGCAGCTTTGCGTTTCTCTGGTGCCAGACAAATGATTTTTTTAGCGGCACAAATTACGGGAATGGTAACAGTAAAAGCGTATTGCGGAACACTCTCCAGATTGGGAAAATAACCTGTTTTCACTTGTTGCTGGCGGTTAACTGTATCTAACTTCACCAACTTAACGCTGTAGGGGTCGTGGAAATCAGCAACGGCTGGGTCGTTAAAAGCTAGGTGTCCGTTTTCACCTAAGCCTAGAAAACACAGGTCGATGGGTTGCGCTTGTAGAAGTTTGGCGTAGCGATCGCATTCCGCTACAGGTTGTAGTGTATCACCTTCAAGATAATGAAATGCCTTGGGATGCACCAAGACCTCTACCCTTTGACGGAGATAGTGACGGAAACTAGCCGGATGTTCGCCACTAATACCCAAATATTCATCGAGATGGAAGCAGGTAATCCGCGACCAGTCTACACCACCCAAGGTAATTACAGCATCGAGTAACTGGATTTGCGAGCTACCTGTTGCCAACAACATAGCAGCAGAACCCTGTTGCTTAATAGTTGTTTGTAAATAATCTTGAACTATTCCCGCTACATCCTGCGCCATTTCGGCGGTCGAGTTGTAAATCTTTACAAACAACCCATCCACTTGAAAACTTGGGGCAGTTACCATGTGATTATCCTTACTTGCTTGGTAACGGATTATTCACTGACCATCAAAACAATAAAAATAACATTAACAGGGTAACACTGCCCAAGCACGCATCTACCGATACATTTCCAGACCAACACTCCTAGGGACTTAGTTTATTTTCCTTCCTAGAGTAGCTTGGGCACTCGTCCGTTCATCCATTCACTGTGCAATACATTTTAATAAAATCATTAGAAATCAGAAGGAGAAATATTGTGAAAAATGTACACCTTTTGATCGTAGAGGACAAGATGGGACGCCGGGAATTTCAATTAACAAAGCCGGTATATTCTCTTGGTAGAGCCATCAATTGCGATCTGCATATATTCTCGCCCTACGTATCTCGTTATCATGCAACATTAGTGAGGCTACCAAAAGAAAATAATCTTCCTGGCTATTATTATCAGATAGTGGATGGTGATTCTAAAGGTAAGCGGAGTACCAATGGATTGAAGATTCGCGGTGTAAAGTATCTATTTCATAATCTGACCAATCAAGATGAAATTATTTTAGGACCCCAGGTAAGAATAATTTATAAACAACAAAAAGAAGCAGCTAAAACCTATTTTCATCATGTTCCGATAGCGCCATATGAAACCACAGTTTACAGCACGCTGGGGGATAATTAAAATCGGAACCAGGTTCTGGGTTTTTATCCAGTCTACATTCCTTGTATCTTGCACCACGGGAGGTAGAACAAAAGCGGATATAGTTCCCAGGTTGAACCTGGGAACTAGAAAATTGGGCTGCCGCTCTTGGGTGCAAGATGTCAGATCCCACGTTATCATCAAGGTTGAGACGTGGGATAAGTGACGCTTTAACTATTATCAAATGTTTAAATCCCGGAGAGCTAAACGAATTTGCTCTAAACGTCTGCGATTGACACCTAAATCCGACTCTCCAATGCGAGATGCTGAACGCATATGAATTACTGATTCATTAGCAGGCAGATAAAATTCTACATCATCAATAAATTTGAATATCCGGCTTTTAGAAAGAGCATGAATGTAATTATCTGTCTGTTCTACAACTTGTGTCCGAGGAACAACACTGAGAACTTTTAGTAAAATTTCTCGTGCTTTATCGTGGTCTACATGATAAATTATCGGCTCAATGGCTTGTTTGGGTGAAGCGTTTTGACTGACAACACAGTTAGGAGAAGCCGGACAAGATGTAAGATGACCATTATTAACTCCTAACCTGGAAGAGTCAGCCCAAGTCGCAGCCGGAAGTATCAAAGTACTAATTAAGATTAATACTATAGCTACAGTAATACTTTGCAAGACTTGCTTTTTGATCGCACTGAGCAGACGGGACATAAATTTACTCCTCAAGGTTGAATTAGCACTAAGTTATTTTACGAATACTAGCTCTCGGCTTCACAAGTGTGCCATTTGACGGTCTATAAGTGCCTGTTTGAGGTACATTTACAAAAGTTTACTACCTTTTGCAAAACCATGCTGGCTGCAATTCTGTTTGACTTAGATGGAACCCTTGCTAACACTGACCCCATACATTACATAACTTGGCGGGAAATGCTCTTAGGCTATGGTATAGAAATTAACGAAGAAATCTACAAAACCCGCTTCACAGGAAGGCTTAACCCGCAAATTGTGGAAGACTTTCTCCCCCAATTATCCCCCGCAGAAGGTGCGAAACTAGCCGACGATAAAGAAGCACTATTCCGTCAAATGGCACCGCATATGAAACCCACCCCTGGACTAGGGGAACTGTTGCAATGGACACAGAAACATCAAATTAAACGTGCTTTAGTCACTAATGCACCCACACTCAACGCTGAGCATATGTTAGCAGCATTGGGACTGCAAGATACTTTTGACGCCATTGCGATCGCTGAGGCTGAAGGGATACCAGGGAAACCCGACCCTGCACCCTATCAGTTAGCTTTGCAGAAATTAGGCATTAGTCCAGAGGAAGCGATCGCACTGGAAGATTCCCCATCTGGTATTCGTTCTGCTGTCACGGCTGGTATCCGCACCATTGGGGTTGCTTCTACCCAAGAAGTGCAAGTTTTACAAGATGTGGGTGCGTTTATGGCGATTGCAGATTTTACTGATTTGCAGTTGTGGACGTTGTTGAATTCTTTGGTTGAAGAAGATTTGGTAACACAGGTTTCTTGTTAATATATTTCGCGCAAAGTCGCAAAGAACGCTAAGTTTTTCTTGGCGCCTTTGCTACTTGGTATGAGGTTTTCCCTTTACAATACATCCTCCCCCAAAGCTACCGCACCCCAAAGCGGTGCATCATCCCCCAATGTCGCGGACACTAGTTTAAAATTTACCTCTGGTAACGCCGTTTCCCGTGCTATTTGACGCACCACATCCCACCATCTTTCCCCTGCTTTGGTGACACCCCCACCCAACACAAACAACTGCGGGTTAATCAAATTTGCTACATTTCCAATCCCCACACCCAATCCCCAAGCACCCCGGTATAAAATTTCCTGCGCCAATTCATCACCCAAAGCCGCTGCTTTACTCAACACCTGTCCCGTCACCAACTCCAAATTCCCCTCCACTAACCCGCGCAATATCTCCCCTCTTCCATCTTGGGGTTCGTTTCCCAGCCACTCCCGCGCATCCTGAGCCATATATGGACCACTGGCTAACCTTTCTACACAACCCCGCTTCCCACACAAACAGACCGCACCGGCTGGGTCTACTACCATGTGCCCAATTTCACCCGCCATCCCCTCCGCACCCCGCCAAGGTTTACCATGCAATATCCAACCACCACCTACACCCGTACTCACCGTGATATAAAACAAACTCTCATACCCCTGACCGGCACCAAAACGGTGTTCCCCCAAAGCTGCCACATTCGCATCATTATCGACCTGTACCGGAACACCAAACTTATTCTCTAACCACTTCTGAAGGGGAAAATTTTCCCAACCAGGGACATGATGGGAAAGACGTACAGTACCCGTAGAAGCATCTACAGGTCCGCCAAAACTGACACCAATAGCTGCTGGTTTTTCCCCTCCCAGTAGCGACTCCATCAGTTCGTCCATAATTGCTAAATCAGTGCTAGCATCAGCATTGGCAGGAGAGAGACGGCGTTGCTCCCTCCAGGATTCTCTAGTACCTAAGTTTACCGTTGCCGCTGCTAGTTTAGTACCACCAAAATCAAGCGCTAAAATTAAGGTCATAAACAGTTCTGAGTGCTGAATAAAGCAGTTTATTTGGTAATTTTAAATTGGGAATTGGGAATTTTTAATTGTTCTCCATCACTGTCGCAATAAATTGCTGCATTTTTTCATAATGCGACCCCTTCCAATAAATTTGTTGACAACTTTGACAGCGACGAAATTCATCAACCTGGGACTGCACGCTTGATGGTAATTGGTTAATAATAGCTTCCTTATTTACGGATTCTAATAAACCATTGCAACGGATACAGCGGACAAAAGGAGAGACTAATTTAAATAAATCAAACCGCTGCAGCACTTCAACAATTTGCATTTGTGGGTTGGTCTGTCTGACGTAATAGCCATAAGTTACCAGACTCCGCATTAATAAACCTTTATCACGAGTTAAAAGTATCCGGTCTTCGCGACTGGAAATAGCGGCTAATTCTTCATCTGCATAATCATTACGATACAAAGTATCAAAGCCTAACATACGGAGAGAATTTGCTAGTTTACCTAAGTGAATATCTAAAACAAATCGAATTTCATTCAAGGGTTTCGGTCGTACAGAAAATGTTGTTGTCCTAGAATTCATCACGGAAATGGGGTAAACATGGATAACATCTCCATCATTGACAATATAGGAAAAATCTACCCCTTGCCCATTCACTTCAATACAATCAACCTCTGGGTGCGGTACACCCAAGGATTCAATCATGTCTTTAATTGCAGCTTTTTCGGCAAAGAAATGATTGATTGTTACCTGCCTTTTATTGGGAGGTAAAAAGTGATTCAATTCTGCATGAAAATGAAAATATGCTTGAGCCATAGGGAATTTTGGCAATTGCTCATACTATCTTTAATAGTAACAATAAACTGGAGACAAGGGAGGCAAGGTATCACTTTCTTGTTTGTCCTTCTTGTCTCTCTTATAGCTGCTAGTAAAGAGTTCTTATTTTCTTCATACCAGTTCTTCTGTTATGACTCGGCGGAGAATTTCCGTAACTTCGGCTGCCATTCTAGCATCTAGCTCAATTGCATCGCGTTTTTGTGCTGCCTCAATTTTATCAGGATTGGTTTCCTGAAATGGTTTTACTCCCCGTAAAGCCATGCTGACAGTTCTTAACACAGGTGGATTATTGTTAACCTTGGGACGTTCATCTAAAAATTGTACTAATGCTATATAAACTATTTCGCTACTTTGGCGAGAATCACTAAATCCGTTACCTAATTTTGAGATAATTGTCGGAGATGTCACAACTTTTTCTAAACCCAAAGCTTGGATAGCAACATCAATGTAACGACAAGCATCTGAACCCATAGCTCTGACGATAGCTTCTAGACTATTCCACTGCGCTCCTGGTAATCGAGATTGAGGCAATAGATGATGATGCCATCCTAACATGGAGATAAACCGGACTAAATCGTAGGCGGTTACAAGATTGTCTCCTCTAGTAGTTTCGGGAGCCGCTTTAAGCAAGATTTTTTTGGTTTTTACATCATATAATCTTGGCTGATTAATATAAGGAACTTCACCGTAACGTCCCCGGAAAATCAAGTCCTGATTTCCCGTGATTTTTTTCACCCATAATTCTAATCCCTCCCAAGTTTCAAATCGTTTACACATAGCAGCTAAGGAATTGGAACTAGCTATTTTATTTTGATAACTAACTATGTCATTAGCAGCATTAAAAAAAGATACATATTTTTGGGGATTATCTGTATCTACAATCACGCAATTATCAATATCAATATCAGGAAATTTTGTGTTTAGTTGGGAAACAATATTCAGTAAAGGGATGATTTTTGTTCCACTCCAAAATTGATTCTTATTCAGAGCATTTCTTCCCATCCAGTGGGCTTTTATCTTGTCATCAGCTAAGCGACCAATGCAAATACACGCCTCTTTAATATCTGGATGAATAAATTCTAAACCTTGGGACGCTATTTGCGGTAATTCTCCAACTTTTGGATAAGGTTGGAAGAGCAATTCTTCAAGGTTTTGTTGGTCTTTTAGCCGAACTGGATAATTATTGATGTCTTGTTGATAGGGCGAAGTTTGCACACCTTTATACAATAATGCTGGGTTGTCAGTAGTCGCATTTGGACTATTAGCAATTGCGAGAAATTCTTGGAAAATTCGCGCTCTATCTTTACCTTGCTCTAGCTTGTCAGAAATAGGAGTGATGTTAGTATTTAATGGGTTTGACATAAGAGATATTTCTGGGTTGAATATGGGTTATTCAACGTTATTTTAATTGTAGTCAAGCCACTCCAGTAAACTCTTATACTTACTTAATAAATAAAGCCCAGATTTACTTATGCAGTAGTTTGACGATGGTTAGTTACAAATTCACTAGACTCATATACTGAGAAGTTTTATCTACTAAATCTGGACTATTTCTGAGGAGAGATGCGCTCTTATTGTGATTTTGCTAGCTGCTGGCAGGCAAATCCTCGAAAAAATAATTGAAATATTTCTCAACTACTTGATTTTTTGAATCACCTCAAGTTAGATTTAATCTCGATAACCCTAAAGGAATCTGTGACTTGCAACCCAGCAAGCGCTCCAGATTTTATGGGTGTACTACCTTTGGAGAAACCATATGTCAGTTGAAAAACAAGCTCGTACTAGCAAGATTCAGATTGAAGTCAAGGAAATCGCTCCTCAAACCCGTAAGGAAACCACTGCTCAATTGAATGCTGACGGTGATGGCAGCGATTTGAGCAACGAGTAGTTGCTAATTTTTTTTAATAAGGTTTAAACTAGGGGTGGGTAGTAAGACAAGACTTACGCCTTAACCCCTTGTTAGACTTCGGTTTTTTGTTTTTTTCAAAATTTATTGCAAATAATTCTCAAGTTTATCTAAACTCCTGGGATGATGACGCAAAACACCCTTAAGGCTATACAAGCTGCATTTCCAAAAATTATTGGCAATATATAGCCATTTGTAGATGACAAACTGACATATTTTGTGAATGACTAGTAACCCAGGAGAAAGATATGCGATCGCTAGCAGAAATACTAAGTCCCTATAGCGTAGAAGAATTCTTAGAAAATAATTGGCAAAGTAAAGGAATATACATATCCAGTGCTGGGGAAAGAAAATTTAATCCCCTTTTTTCCTGGGATAAATTAACGTATTTATTGAATTTTCATGAATTCAAATACCCGGAATTACGCTTAGCGTTAGATGAAAAAGTGCTAGATGAAAGTGCCAATTCTAACATCATGAAGTGGATGCAAGATGGTGCAACTATCATCATCAACGGAGTGCATAAACGAGTTCCAGAAATTGCTAAATTTGCAGCAGAAGTTAGAAAGGATATAGGTTATGGTGTACAAGTAAACGCCTACTGTTCCTGGCCGGGAAGACAGGGTTTTTCGTCCCACTACGATACCCATGAAGTGTTTATTTTACAGATAGACGGAAGAAAGAAATGGTATGTTTTTCCTGACACCTTCAAGTATCCCTTACAGGAACAAAAATCATCTGATTTCACAACTCCCGAAGGGGAACCTTACTTGAGTTGTACTCTAGAAGCGGGTGATGTTCTTTATATTCCAAGGGGTCATTGGCATTATGCCATTGCTTGCGATCGACCATCACTACATCTGACTTTGGGAGTGCATTGCAAGACAGGTATTGATTTTTTAGAATGGGTTGTAAATCAGCTTAAACAGCAAGAAGAATGGCGTAAAAGTATACCATTACGCAGTGATAAAGGTGCTGCTAATGGCTATATAAATGGATTAGTCCAAAATCTTAATCAATATCTGACAGATAACAATATCTCTCAAGAATATATCAATTATTTAGACAGCTTAAGCAAGCCGGTTGAAAAATATTCTCTACCCTATCAAGCTGGCTTCAATATATTTCATGCTGGAGTTGAAACCAGGTTTAAGACTGATAGATTTCAGCGCGTGAAAATCTCAGAATTGCCAGATGGTAGTGGATACAAAATTATTGTTGCTGGGAAGGAAGTCTCTTTAAGAGGTGTACCTTACTTTTTGGTAGAAAACTTATTTAATCAAGAGAGTTTTACCGGCAATGATGTCATCGGGTGGCTACCAGATTACGATTGGGAACTAGATATTGTTCCCTTATTATCGCGCTTAGTACTGGAAGGAATCTTATTTGTTGACGTTAACTGATTAATTACCATGAATAACTACTTTTGTGCTGACCATTCCCAACAAATTGGAGAAGATATTATTGGTAGCGCTGCCAATAATCAAACATATATATTAGTAGAATGTCCCCCACCTTGGGATTCAGAAGCATTTCATTCTAAAAAAGTGCCGGAGAGCCTCAAAAATTTAGTAGCAGAGGTAAAACGAGCAAAACTACCAGTGCGATTTCTGTTAATTGCTAATAGTTTATCAGGTAAGCAAAGTAGCAGTAAAGTTTTAATTTATGACAAGAAAGACGGACTGATAAATGGCTACCAAAAGTATGAGTATGAGGTAGCAGATATAAATCAAGTAGCAGCTACTGTCCGCAAATGGCTATCTGGAGAAACACTATATTGCGACTTGGAATATAGTGATATGAGCGATATTCTAGTTTGTACCCACGGTAGTCATGATAAGTGCTGTGCCCGGTATGGAAATCCCTTTGTCATGCAAGCCTTAGCTACAGTATATGATTTGCAATTGCACAATGTGCGGATTTGGAAAACAAGCCATTTTGGCGGACATCGATTTGCACCCACCGCTATAGATTTACCAGATGGGAGATATTATGGTGGACTTGATGCAGAGTCTTTCAAGACAATTCTGACACGCAATGGTGATATTCAATGCTTGAATAGAGTGTATCGCGGCTGGGGAATTTTACCAACCCAAATTCAGGTTATGGAAAGAGAATTAATCCTGCAACATGGATGGGATTGGTATAAATATAAAGTTGCCGGGACAATCCTAGAAAACAACTTAGAAACCCATGAAATCCTCGCAGAGATAAATTGTGAAAAACCTGATGGTTCAGTAGATATCTATCGGGCTAATTTAGTGAAAGATGAAAGCAAGACAATGCAAATGAAAGGTTCTTGCAATGCTAGCAAAGAATCAGTGTTTGTGAAATATGCTGTCCAAAATCTGCGGCTTCATGGACAGAAAATGGTGTTACAGAGTAATATGATAGCGTGAACGGGTAATTGCTAATATAGCAATCCCATGTGATTTACAAAGGCTGTTGAGATTCCTAACTTATTCAAGAAGTCGGGAATCTAGACGCTTAAGAATTATTTATCACTGCTATAGTTAATTACCTATTAGCCAATTTACGATACATAAATATATGAGGAATGCCGCGATAATCGTGTAATTCTCCTTCTTCTCTAAATCCTAGCCGTTTGTAGAAATTTAATGCATTTATTCTCGCTCTTAATTTAACAGCTTGGATATTTTTTTTCTGCGCTATTTCTATTAATTTATTCATTAACTTTGTACCAATTCCTTGGTTTTGAAATTCTGGTAATACTGCTACATAGCTGATGCTTCCAACTTCTGGTGATACTTGTCTAAGTCTAGCGGAACCAATTATTTTATTGTGGAAAACAGCTACTAGATGAACCGCGCTATCACTATCATCAAACTCGTCTTTTTCGCTTAAGCGTTCCATTCCCAAAGGTTTGCGGAGGACAAGCCATCTTTGATAGAACATCTCTTCTAATTCTTGTTGATTTTTGATGGGACGTATTTCTATCATTTTAGATTTTGAGTTCGTAGTAAGCACGCGCATTGCTTACTACAAACTACAGCAATATTAAGTACCTAACATCTGCAATTTGTGCAGACTAGCGTATAAACCATCTTGGAGCAACAATTCTTCATGGCTTCCCTGTTCTATCAATTCACCACGCTTGAGGACAAAAATCCGATCTACATCACGAATTGTAGATAGCCGGTGGGCGATAATAATGGCAGTACGTCCCTCTAGTAACCTGTCCAATGCGCTTTGAATTAAAGCCTCAGTTCCCACGTCTAAGCTAGCAGTGGCTTCATCTAATACCAGAATTTGTGGGTCGCGAATCGCAGCACGAGCGAATGCTAATAGTTGCTTTTGTCCGCTAGAAATATTGGTTCCCCTCTCGCGTAATTGGGTATCATAACCTTGGGGTAATTGAGCAATAAACTGGTCAACATTTGTGTTTTCTGCTGCTTGCTGAATTTCCTCAAAGGAGTAACTATCTCCTAAAGTAATATTGCTTTTAACATCACCAGCAAACAAAAAACCTTCTTGCAAAATGACGCCCATATAACGCCTTAATTCCGCTTGTGGTAAGTCACGAATATCGACACCATCTACCACAATACGTCCTTTAGTAGGTTCGTAGAGACGACACAAAAGCCGGATAATTGTACTTTTCCCCGCACCTGTGGGACCCACTAATGCAACTTTCTCACCAGGACGAATGGTAAAGTCCAAATCTTTAATCACGTAATCATCGTTTTTATAAGCAAACCATACATGTTCAAAGCGAATTTCTCCCCTATTAGATTTTAGATTGTGGATTGTGGATTTTAGATTACCAGCCTCCGCTGGGTCGCGAATTTCGATGGGTTCTTCGAGAATATCAGCAATACGTTCCACTGCAGTAAAACCTGCTTGAATAGCGGTGAATTTTTCCGCAAATTGACGTAAGGGGTCAAATAATCTTTGAGCGTACAAAACAAATGCTGATAGGGTGCCAAAAGTCAACTGTTTTTGCAAAATAAAAATGCTGCCCACCCAAAGGACACCTGCTATTGCTACCAATGCAATCCATTCTAAAGTTGCTGAAACCGCTGAATCATAAAAAATGGTTTGGTCAACTTCTTTGATGTATTTCTTGTTAGTTTTGCGGAACAATTCGGCATTAAATTTTTCCCGACGAAACAACTGCACCACATTAATACCAGTAATGTTTTCTTGCAGCATAGAATTAAGAGAAGAAAGCTCTTCTCTGGTTTTGTAATTGGCTAGACGGTACTGGTTTTGAAAGTAAACAATCAACGCCGTGATGGGAACAAGCATCATCAATAACAACAGAGCAAGTTGCCATTGAATAGAAAACATAAACAGGATGATGACAAGCATAGAAAACAAATCTGAGACAATACCAACTGCCCCAGTAGCAAATACATCACCCAAGGCTTCCACATCACTTGTCAGCCTAGTAATTAATTTTCCTACAGGTGTGCGGTCAAAAAATCGTACCGCTAAAGATGTCACATGATAGAATAAATCATCGCGAATTTTTGCAGTGATTTGTTGCCCTACCTTTTGCACCAAATAACCCTGAATTCCTGTAAGAATTAGGCGAATTGTGATAGTGATAAACAACACGAATTCTACAATGTAAAGCCCTTCCATTAAGGGGCGATTTCTGAGAAAATCGTAGGTGCTTGGTTCTTGACGAATTAAGGAAATTGCTTGTCCAATTAGGAATGGTTGTATGGCGTTAGATACTGCTAATGGGATGAGTAAAAACATCGATACCAATAACAACCTACCACTATTACGAGCATAGGGTATCAAGCGTAAGAATAACCTCCAGTCATTCTCACGTGGACGGTTGTTTGTGTTAGCCTCGATCAGAGGTTGGGAATTAGTCATAATTGGTAGAGGACGCTAATATGAGGGCATTAGGTTAAAAAACCACGCTTTTCTAATGTAGCGATTAATTTATCTGTTTCTCAAGTAGATTATGCCAGAAATTGAAACCGAACGACTGCGGCTAAGACATTTCACTCTCGATGATTTAGATGACCTATTTCGTCTTTACAGCGACGCAGAAATAATGAGGTATCTGTCATCCCCAAGAACCAAAGAACAGACGCAGACAAGTTTATGCAAACATATTAAACAGTGGCAAGAATACAACTTTGGAATGTGGGCAGTAAATTATAAAGAACGTGATAAAATGATAGGGCGTTGTGGACTGAGTTTTCTAGAAAATACCCCAGAAGTTGAGCTTGGCTATGTGTTTGATAAGTCTTTTTGGAACATGGGATTGGCTACAGAAGCCTCTTTAGCTACCCTCAAATATGGATTTGAAACAGTTGGATTGCACCGCATTGTCGCTATTGCTAAACCGGAAAATATTGCATCAATACGTGTGATTCAGAAAGTGGGAATGACCTATGAAAAAGATGCTCACTATTACGGTGTAGATGTAGTATACTATGCCCTTTTACGAGAAGCTTGGCAACCAGAAGATTCTCTATATATTTTGCGGAATTAGCACTATTAGCGTAAGATGCGTTACGCTTCGCTAACGCATCCTACAGTGCTAACTTAAACTGTCGTCAACATTGCCTCACGTAATTTCTCAATTAACTCGCTCAAATTATCAGTATTTAACCGATAACTCAGGGGATGAGCAATCAATCTTGCTGTACTTTCATAGAGAGTTTCTATTTCAATTAAACCATTGTCGCGTAACGTTCGCCCCGTGGAAACTAAATCCACAATTGCTTCCGACATCCCCGTAATTGGGCCTAATTCCACAGAACCAGAAAGGGGGACAATTTCCACAGGTAAATCCAAACTTTGGAAATATTCCCAAGCGCAATTAACATACTTAGAAGCAACTCTACCATGTGCCGGTAATTGTAAGGCTTGGCGATAAGAACTGGATTCTTTTACTGCTAGCGACATTCGGCAGTATCCAAACCCTAAATCAATTAAATGGGCGACTTTTGGCTTTTTCTCCCGCAATACGTCATAACCAACTACACCAATTTGCGCTTGTCCATATTCTACATAAACAGGTACATCTTGCGCTCTTACCAGTAGCCCTTTAGCTTTAAGCGTCGCATCGGGAATTTGTAGTTGGCGGTTAGCGGAATCCAAAAAGGCACTAAAATCTAATCCTACAGCTTGCAACAACCGGATGGTATCTTTCAAAAGAGCGCCTTTGGGTAATGCGACAGTAATCATAGCGATTTGGGATTTTAGATTTTAGATTGCGGGGTTAATCGTGTGAATTGGCAGAATCTTAGTTTAGCGTCTAACAGGTACATTTTTTAATTTAAAATCTCAAATTACTATGCGAATTCTTCTAGTTGATGACGAAAGAGAATTGACTGACCCTTTAAGTCGTGTTCTCACCCGTGAAGGATATACTGTTGATGTGGCTTACGATGGCATCGCTGGCAGTCAATTAGCGGCAAAAAGTGAATATAACCTGCTAATTTTAGACTGGATGTTACCCAATAAAACCGGGTTGGAAATTTGTCAACAATTGCGAAGACAGGGAAAAACCACACCCGTACTGTTTCTTACTGCTAAAGATACTCTTGATGACCGAGTTGAAGGTTTGGATGCAGGTGCCGATGACTATTTAGTTAAACCCTTTGAACTGCGAGAATTATTAGCACGAGTCCGTGCATTATTGCGACGTTCGGGTGTTGAAACTCATATTACCACTACTCAACGCTTGAGTGTTGCTGACATAGAACTCGACTGGGAAAATCAAATCGCTTATCGTCAAGGACGCATCATTGAACTGTCAGAAAAAGAAAGCCAATTATTGAAATATTTTATGGAACACACCGGACAACTGCTCAGTCATGCTCAAATTATGCAATATCTGTGGACAGAAGACGAACAACCCAGCAGCAACGTCATCGCTGCTCTAGTGCGTCTGTTGCGTCGTAAAATTGAAGTCGCTGGGGAGACGCAGCTAATTCACAGCGTGTACGCTAAAGGCTATCGTTTCGGTGTGACTAGGGAATAGGGAATAGGTAATGGGTAATGGGTAATGGGTAATGGGGACTAATGACTAATGACTAATGACTAATGACTAATTCATTAATTTTTATTTGCATCTTTTCTCGCAATCCTTGCGCTTTTTTATAAGCTACAGAACGCGCCATTTTTTCACCTGTAACTGGTACTTTTACATCGGGTTGAGATAATGGCTGAATAATATAACGTAGACGACTTCTCATCGCCCAGACACCCATTGAAGGAAATAATAGAAAGACTATCATTAGAGGTGATATAGGTAAAAATGGTAGGTTAAATCGCCGCGCTAATTTCTTTAAATTAACCGTCCAAGGATGCAAATTTTCATTACCAATACAAACCACAGGTAGAATCGGAATTTGATAGCGATCGCTCAACTGCATAAAACTCCCATCAAAAGTTTCCAGTTGATAGCGTCTCCCCCAACCTTTACTCGGACCGCGTAAACCTTCCGGTGCATAAAGCAGAGTTGTCTTTTGAGCAATTGCGGCTTCAAAATCCTCTAATTGCGCTTTCACACCACCCAACACCTTTGACCATCCAGGTGGTAGCCACCATACTACCCAAGGATGCTCAAATAATGATACACCAGCCAGGGGTTGCACAACCCATCCCCGCGTTTTTCCTAACAGATAACCCAAGGTCAAAAAATCCCAAGGAAAACACATCCCTGCATGATTCATTGCCACAATCATTGCATTTGTGGTCGGCAAATTTTCCGTATTTAGCAACTCTCCTTTAAAATAATATTCCACTATGGGAGCCAAAATTTCTTCCCGAAATGCTGCTTGATAATTGGGATTAAACTCCCCAATCTCTCGTCGGGGTGAACGACAACCCAGACGCACCCAACGCATCAGCAATGCTAAATAAAAGCCTCCCGGAATTAAAAATAATCCATATTCTAGCCAGTTCCAACCATCTGGGTCTGGGTGATAATGCTGCCAGTGACGGTTAAATAAAATCAACCATCCAGGAGGATACCAAAGACAAAACCAATCAAACCAGCTAAATTGATAATTCTCAATAACGTCTGGTATAATTTTACCTTTGAACAGGTTTTGCGATTCTTGATTAAGCACTAGTTAAAGGAGATTCCAATCAATACGAACTCCTGCGATATTCTAGCTTTCACTTTGGGAAACTTACCTCTATCTTTAGATAGAAAAGTACTCAGTATAAACGAGATTAATCGCGTTTATACTGATTTAGTGGACGTATCCCGCCAAATAAGGCTATTTCAAAAATTTTCAGAAAGCAATCCACATTCATAAACCCAATTTCCCGCAACCAATCACATTGCGTTTCTGTAGGTGCGAGAATATTAGCTGTTCTATCATCACGGTTGTAATATTCCTGGTCTATTTCTGCTCTGGATTTAGTTGAACCTTGGCTGTGATGGAATGAATATAGCGCATCAACAAACATCTCATCAAAAAGACTTTCACCCCATTTAGATAGGGATGCAACATGCTCCAGATTTATAAATAATCCACCCGGCTTAAGCAACCCATAAATTTCCTGATAAATTTCTTTCTTTCTCTCATCAGGTTGATGGTGAATCGAAAACCCAGAAACAATCACATCAAACTTTAAATCCGGGGTAAAACAATCAACCCAGCCTCGCTTACCATAATCTTGAATAATAAACTCAGCCCTAGTTAAATTATCTCCCATCTGTCCCTTAGCAGCAGCAATCATCGTTTCGGAAAAATCGAGAAATATACCCTTCGCTTCCCGATATTCATTGAGAATAACTCGCCCTAATATCCCATCCCCACAACCTAAATCTAAAACATTTTCTACCTGGTTTTGAGAGTTACGAATCAGCCTAAGTATGACATCAATCTGTTCAGTAGCCAAAGGAATTGCACCTCTTACACCGGACAAATATCTTGTAGCAAGTGCTTCTGTTTGCCAAACTTCATAGGTTTTGTTCATATTTTTCTGAGATTGATTTGGATGAAGATAATTATAACCACAGATGAACACAGATAAATTATCTTCTGTGGTTGATTTTTATGATAATAGAATAGACATCTTACCCAACTAAATTTTATCGGCGTTCATCTGCGTTATATGCGCTAAGAGCGCACGCTACGCGAACGGCGGTTAATTATTTATATTTTTTCCACCTTTTGCAAAAGCTCTAAAAAAAAACAGAAACCCAGTTTTTCAATAAACCGGGTTTCTGATATATAAAATTATCTCAATTATCCCTGAGATATATCTACTCCAAATCATCTAAAGCCGCTGGGTCGTTGAGAAAATCATTACCCTTTTCATTACTACTTGATGCTGCTTCTGGAGATGCATCTGGAGACACTTCTGGAGTAGCTTCAGCCGCAGAAACTGCAGTTGCTGGTTGTTTAGCAGTCTTGGGATTTACAGCCGGTTCTATGGCTGTTTTACCAGCGGTATCTGGGGTTTCTGGAGTAGTTGGTGGAATCACAGGTAAATTAGGATTGTTGGGTTGCACTAATGCGGGTATAGCATCAGAAATAGTAGCTACACTAGCTGGGGGAGTTAGAGTAGGGGGTAGTACTTCTTGCCAATTAATGTTACCTAGACTATCAATTTTCACAGTGATTTTTTCAGCTTCACCCTGTGACACCATACAATCAAAAGTATCTCCTGGTTTATTAACCCGATACTTGTCACCACAGTTAATAACAGCATTCTTTCCAGTCTTAGTCCTCATCTCATCTTGAAATTGACTAGCAAGTTCAGTCAAATTCAGCAGTGAGGGAGAATTTCTAACTTCCCACTCGATATTCCCCTGGTCATCCTTCTGTTTCACTGTCACCGGAAATTTCTGCTCTGGACTAATTTCTCCCTGACATTCAAAAGCAAGATTAGCCATTAGAGGAATATTTTCTGGACAGCTAACAGATTTAAGAGAAACCCGCGCTTGTTTTTCCAAGTCTTGCTTAATCTCAGCCTCTATTTTTTGATTATCCAAACCTCCCTCTTTCCGTCCAACCAGCAGATGCAAACAGAACAAAAACAAAGTTAAGAATAACCCAATAATCCCAGGATTAAAAAAATCCTTACTGATTTCTAAGGTGATAGATTGACGACTTTTAGGCTTGTCCACTGTTACTTAATTCTACTGAAAATTTCTAGATAAATTAGTGTATCAGCCTCAAGTAAAGAAAACCTTAAATCCGCAGTCAACTTAGCTGCTCAATCAACCTGACCACTCGTTCCTTCACCTCATCACGTACACGGCGAAACGTTTCTATAGATTGTCCCTCCGGATCGTCCAATTGCCAATCTTCAAACACCTCCCGTAATACCCACGCTTCCGGTAAATTTACCCCACAACCACACAGGGAAATCACCGCATCATAATCTTCCGGGTTAAACTCACTCAAAGCCTTAGAACCCTGCTGACTAATATCAACCCCAATTTCCGCCATAATATCCACCGTCTTCGGGTCTACAAAACTCCCCTCCAACCCGGAACTCGTCACCGCAATTTTCCCCTCACCCAAAGTCCGTGCAAACCCCTCAGCCATCTGAGAACGCCGGGAATTCTTCTTACAAACAAACATTACCCGCTTCATAAATCTCTCCCTAAAACTCTCTGTGTACTCTGTGGTTGGTTCTTTATAGGACTTACACAACTCGTACATAATTTAGTTAGCAGTAAGCGTTAAAACGCTTATTAAAACGCTTATCTTAAGCACTCTTCGTGCTTACTACAAACTTAGGTTTATTTTCTGGTTACGTTTCGCAGCTTTAGTCCTACTTTACTTCCCTTCAGTAGCCTGATTCGCCAAAATAATCGCCTCTTTAGCCGCCTTCTTCTTACGTTCGCTGTAGCGGTCTGTAAGATAATCAACCTGGTCACGCAACAGCATCGTAAACTTATAAAGCTCTTCCATCACATCAACCAGGCGATCGCGGTACGAAGACTCCTTCATAGTCCCATCCTCATTAAACTCCTGATAAGCTTTCGCCACCGAAGACTGATTGGGAATAGTAAACATCCGCATCCAACGTCCCAAAATTCGCAGCGTATTCACCGCATTAAAAGACTGAGAACCACCACAAACCTGCATCACTGCTAAGGTTCTCCCTTGAGTTGGTCTAACCGCACCTACACTCAGAGGAATCCAGTCAATTTGGTTCTTCATAATCCCCGTAATTGTCCCATGCATCTCCGGAGAAGACCACACTTGACCCTCAGACCAAAGACTCAACTCCCGCAATTCCTGCACCTTCGGATGGGTATCCGGTACACTCCCATAAACGGGTAACTCACGCGGATTAAAAAACCTTACCTCCGCACCATAATCCTCAATAATTCTCGCCGCTTCCTCCGCCAACAAACGACTATAAGAACGCTCACGCAAAGAACCATACAAAAACAAAATTCTTGGTTTGTGATTAAACGTTGACATTAACTCTCCCTCTTAATCCCTCTTCCCTCTTGGCGCCCTTGGTGTCTTGGCGGTTCGCTCTTTACTTCCCTACTCGATAAACCATAACTAAATACAACGCGGATCTCGCAATGTTGCCTTTTCCGGTTCCCGTGGAAACCAAGCCGCCGTGCGCTTACACACTTCTACTAACATCAACATCACAGGCACTTCAATTAAAACACCTACCACTGTTGCCAATGCTGCACCCGAATTTAAACCAAAAAGCATCACCGCAGTGGCAATAGCAACTTCAAAATGATTGCTTGCCCCAATTAATGCTGCCGGTGCCGCATCTTCATAAGCTAAATTCAGCTTCAAGGCTGCCACATAACTAATCAAGAAAATGAAATTAGTTTGGATAAACAGCGGCACTGCAATTAACAAAATGTGCAAGGGATTGTTAACAATCAATTCCCCCTTGAAGGCAAACAACAGCACCAAAGTAATCAGCAAAGCGGTAATCGCCACCGGAGAGAGATACTTTAAAAATCGCCTCTCAAACCACTGTTTACCCTTATATTTCAAAATCCAGTAGCGGCTGTACATTCCTGCTGCTAACGGCAACCCAACATAAATTAGCACTGACAAAACAATTGTTTGCCACGGCACCATTAAATCATTTGCCGCTAACAACCATCTCCCCAATGGTGCGTACAAAAATAGCATTGTGAGAGAATTCACCGCCACCATTACCAAAGTGTGTCCTTGGTTGCTGTAGGAAAGATATCCCCACATCAGCACCATTGCCGTACAAGGGGCAATTCCTAATAAAATTGTTCCGGCAATATAGGAATTTGCCAGTGCTACTTCGCTACCGCGAATTAAATCCGTGCCAGCAATTAAAGGACGAAATAACCAACCTAAGAAAAACTGAGCAAATACCACCATTGTGAAGGGTTTAATCAACCAGTTCACTACCAAAGTGAGAATAACGGGTTTGGGGGCGCGGAGGGCATTTGTGGCTTGCGTAAAGTCAATTTTTACCATGATGGGATACATCATGAAAAACAAGCAGATAGCAATGGGAATTGAGACTTGATATACACTCATTGCATCCAGTGCCACTGCTACCCCTGGGAATAATCTTCCCAATAAAATTCCCGCTAAAATGCACAAAAACACCCAAAGGGTCAGGTATTTTTCAAAAAAGCTCAGATTGCTTCCAGCTTGTACTGCGGCTGTATTTGTTTGCGGATGGTTCCTACTCATTGGGATTACCCTGAAATCAAATGAGTTTGCGTTGCTTGGTTGGGTGTGGTTGTGCAACTTGTCGTCAAAGCCAACACCCCAAACACGAATGCTAAGCGGTTTACTGTTGCATTCATCTCATCCTCGGTCATTAGATTGAGGTTATACCCTTATCATTTCAAAAAAAATTGATTTGTCAAGGTAAAACCCCAGGAAATTTATCAAAAAAATTTGATGGATTAGTCAGCATCTTTGCAGGAACGAGCCGGTACTATCTGGCTAAAGCGACGAAAATCTGCGAGATACTGCTCAAGGACAACAAACTGCGGCAGATTGAGACTGTAGTATATCCAGCGTCCTTCCTGACGCGATCGCACCAAACCAGCTTCTTTGAGGGTCTTGAGGTGAAAGGACAACTTAGACTGACTGACTTGCAACATTTCGCACAAATCACACACACAAAGCTCGTGCGATCGCAGTAATTCCACAACCTGCAGTCTAATGGAATCGGAAAGGGCATGGAAGCCAGCAATAATTAAATCAGGGAATTCAGCAGATGGAGTTGGCATCAATTCTGGGGATGTCGAGGTAAAACTTATGCTCCCTCTATTGTGAACCAGAGTTTTCACCAGAGTCGTACAACACAGACAGAGGTTTTGTGCGCTGCAGCCGCGAATTTGTAATGGTGGAAGATGTAGCTCAACAAATTTTAGTTAAAATACTTAAAATATAGTTATATAAAATACATTTTTCTTTACTTATTTTAGCCCACAAGATTGATATTAGCCAACGACAAACAGCTAGATTGGTGAGCAAAAAATCTATTGTATTGTAGTAATAAGAGATATTTTCAACAAATTAGTCTGAATAGACAATTTCACTGCTACTATCACGCTAACTTAAATTAATAGCCAATTTCTGCTAAATTTCCCCAACCTGAAATGAAGAGGCATAACTTTTTCTATCCCTGATAAAAACGTGTAGCGAAGTTGACAACTATAAATTAGCAATGTTTGTTACTTCTAATCAAGGTTTATGACAATCATTTCTCTGGAGCGCTTAGTTGCTAAAGTTGCAGGAAATTTTCCCCTTCGTCTAGTCCTCACGGTGCCATTTGTGCTGCAAATATCCATTACCGTAGGACTGGTGGGATATCTCTCCCATGTCAACGGACAAAAGGCAGTTAATGACCTAGCAAATCACCTGATGAGCGAAGTCAGCAACCGCATCGAGCAAAACCTGAGAGTATATTTAGAGACACCACATCAAATTAATCAAGATAAACTTAATGCCTTGGAATTAGGATTTTTGAATCTGGACAACTTACAGCCTTGGGAGAAATATTTATGGCGACAAGTTCAATCTTATCCATACATAAATTTCACATCTGTAGCGAATAAAAACGGAGAATACCGGACGGGAGAAAAGCTTTCCAATGGGGCACTAATGATTAATGTGTCAGGTAAATCTACTAATTTTAATTTTTACTCTTTTAGCACCAACGAACGTGGGGAACGCCAAATCATAGAAACAGTTGTCGCCAACTTTGATATTCGTAAACATACTTCCTATAAAGACGCAGAAATTGCTGGGAAACCTACTTGGAGTTCTATTTATATCTCTTTTTTAGAACCGACTTTACTAATTAGCGCTCTCCAGCCAGTATACAATAACAAAAAGCAGATGCAAGGCGTATTGATTTCTGCCTTACGGCTGGATTATATCGGTAAATTCTTAAATAGCCTGAATATTGGTAAAACCGGACAAAGTTTTATCATCGACAAAAAGGGGTTATTACTAGCAACATCTACCTTAGAAAAACCATTTAATATAGATATATACGACAACAGAAAAATGTTTCCGGCTACAGAGAGTAGCGACCCACTTACTAGAGCCACAGCCAAATATTTAGCCCAGCAGTTTCCCAACTATAACCTGATTAAAAATCCGCAAAAATTACAATTTAAAATCCAAGGACAGCGGCAATTTTTACAAGTCCTGCCATTTAAAGACGGCAAAGGTTTAGACTTGCTAATTGTAGTAGTAGTGCCAGAATCAGACTTCATGGCGCAAATCTATGCTAATACACGCACCACTCAAATATTGTGTATTGCTGCCTTAATTATCGCCATCATTATTTGTATCTTCACCGCTCGCTGGATTGTGATGCCAATTATGCGTTTGAATGCCGCTGCTAAGGCTCTAGCTGAAGGTAAATGGCAGCAAAATGTAGATTTGGAACGTACTGATGAAGTGGGTCAATTAGCTAAATCTTTTAATAGTATGGCGCAACAATTGCAAGCATCATTTAATATCCTGAAAGCCAAAAATGCCGAATTGCAGCGCCTGGATAAACTCAAAGATGAATTTTTAGCAAATACCTCCCACGAGTTACGAACTCCCCTGAATGGGATTATTGGCATTGCGGAATCAATGATGGACGGTGCTACTGGTAATGTCTCATCAGTGCAGCAGCAAAATTTAGCTATGATAGCCAATAGCGCCCACCAACTTAATAGTTTGGTTAACGATATTCTCGACCTATCAAAACTCAAACATAATAAGATAGAAATTAATCCCCGCAGCGTCGGAGTGTGGGCAATTGCGGAAGTGGTAATTACAGTTTGCAAATCTCTGCTAGGCAATAAAAACTTGCATATAATTAATAAAATACCTCGAAATTTGCCTTTAGCATATGTCGATGAAAATCGCCTCCAACAGATTTTTTATAACCTAATTGGTAATGCCATTAAGTTTACACAATCTGGTTGTGTGAAAGTCAGTGCAATGGTAATCGGAAATGCAGAATTAGGAACAAAACCAGGATATTTAATCTCCAATCCCCAATCCGGTGCGATAGCTTCGCTACTACCCTTTGGGCAGATCGCCATTACAGTATCTGATACAGGTATTGGTATACCCCCTGACCGCTTGGTGAGGATTTTTGAGGCTTTTGAGCAAGGTGATGGTTCGATAGTCCGCGGATATGGTGGTTGTGGTTTAGGTTTAACCCTGGTGAAGCAGTTTGTAGAATTACACGGGGGTGAAATTTGGGTGGAATCGGAAGTCGGTGTTGGTTCGCGCTTCACTTTTACCATCCCCATGTCACCAGAAGATAGGATAACTGAGAAGTTAGTAGCTATCCACAATCAAACAAGACAAGAGCGACTAGGGACTAGGGAAGGGGAACCAGCTAGAAAATATTTGACCCCCTCTCCCCTTTCCTCAGCAAAAACAGGACAGTTCAAAATTCTAGTAGTGGATGATGATGCCATAAATCTGCAAGTATTAAATAATCATCTATCTTTGGCAAATTATCATGTAATTCAAGCATCTAGCGGCGAGGAAGCATTAGCAATTATTAATAGTAATCAAGAAATTGATTTAATTATCCTTGATATCATGATGCCTAGAATGTCCGGTTATGAAGTTTGCGCGAAACTGCGACAAAAGTATCCAGCACATGAGTTACCTGTGATTATGTTAACTGCTAAAAATCAAGTTTCTGATTTAATCACTGGGTTTCAATTTGGGGCAAATGATTATTTAATAAAACCATTTTCAAAGGATGAATTGCTCATCCGCATTAAGTCTCATTTACAGTTAGCAAAAACTAACATTGCTTACGGTAAATTTGTTCCCCATCCCTTCTTAGATTTTCTGGAAAAACAAAGCATAGTTGATATTCAATTAGGTAATCACGTCAGCAAAAAAATGGCGGTAATGTTTAGCGATATTCGCTCTTTTACCTCCATTTCGGAAAAGATGACTCCCCAACAAAACTTTGACTTTGTGAATGAATATCTGGCTCAAGTTAGCCCCAAGGTACGGGAGAATAATGGCTTTATTGTCAAGTATTTAGGTGATGGAATGATGGCAGTTTTCCCCAATGGTGCTGATGATGCTCTGCGAGCAGGGATTGCTAAACTCCAACAAGTGCAGCATTACAATAGAGTACGTCTGGAACGAGGAGAACAAGCAATTCAAGTGGGGGTTGGCTTACATTTTGGTGACATGATGGTGGGGATAGTGGGAGAAGTTGAGAGAATGCAGGGTGATGCTTTTTCCGATAACGTCAACTTGACAGCACGCTTGGAAAGTTTAACGAAATTTTATGGTGTATCTTTGGTCATTTCTGAGGATATTTTGGCGCATCTAAATCAACCAGATAAATACCACATTCGGTTTTTAGATAAGGTAATTGTCAAAGGCAGAAAACAACCCATTCCTATATATGAGGTTCTCGATGGAGAACCTGATTTAGTTAAGCAATTAAAGTTGCAAACTCAGTCGGATTTTGCTATGGGATTAGAACATTACTGTGCTGGTGAATTGATAGCTGCTCAAGCGTGTTTTGCACAAGTATTGGAGGTTAATCCCGAAGATAAAACTGCGGCTTTATATCTAGAACGAGTTAATCTGTTGCGGTCTAGGGGTGTATCTAAGAATTGGGATGGGGTTTGGACTTTGACGGAAAAGTAAAAGCATAATACCGACTTACTGCCAATTTGCGATTATCAAATAGTTTGACAACCGAGTCGAGAACTAATACAGTTACAGCATGGTTAAAGCCAGAAATAAAAGTTTCGGTGGAGATATCTCCTTGCAAAAATTGCTTTGCTCGCTCGTACTGGTGGCGAATTTCATCAAAGCCAATAGTTTTGACTATAAATGTTGATAAAGGTGAGTTATCCAAATCGGAAGCTGAACTCTTAGCGCGTCCTTTTTCTAATAAATGGAATACTTTCCATTCTAAATAATTTTGTGGTTCATAAGGTTTGTTCACATTAGGAAGAAAATTTTCTAAGCGAGTCCCAGAAAAAGATTTTTCCGGAAGTAATCCCATCATTGTTGCTAGGGGAATATCCATACCAATTCCTAAAGAAATGGCTTCAATTAAAGAGATTGCTACTAGTTTTGTAGCCATGTACAGCTTACCAATTTCTAGATTTCTCTTGGCACGATTCACCCACATTTGATATGTATGATTGTCTGGTTCTCCTTGAAATTGACGGAAAATGAGTTCTGGTGATAAAGTACTCATAAATCTTTCCATCTTTTGCAGCGATCGCCGATAATCAGAAACGGTATAAGAACCAGAATTAGTCAGAGTGTGATTGGTTTCCGGTAATAAATTCCATGTATTTGCTAGAAAATGGGCAGAACTAGGGTGAGAAAAACTAATCACATCTCGGTTAGCAACCCGCACTGAATTTTTAACAGTTTCTTGCAGTTCTTCATCTGTTAATTCTAGGTTTAATTGGTGATTGGTGAATTGTAATCTCTGATATAAAATTTCGCTAGCTGTTAGTCCATGTTCTGAGCTTTTTCGGAACGGAATAGTCGCTTCAATACAAGCAGCAATCTGCATCAATTGTTGAGGTTTAAAAAAAGGTTCTAGCGCTTTTACCGCTACCAATGCACTCAGAAATTCATTTTGTCCAGCGAAGGGATTTAGTATCTGTCCCGGAACAAAACCAAATACTGCGGCTACCATATTAAAGCTAGCATCAACAGGTAACTGGTGTTGTTCGCGAATTAGCAACTGTCCCCAAACTTCTTTAGTAAAGGGAGTAATGTAAGCACTGACATTAAAATTAATGCTTCTGTCTACTTGCACGTAGACGATATCATGAAATAAAGCTGCCAAAACCTCAATCGCATCTTCATCACCACCGACTTCAAAAATGTGCTGTGGGGTGTGAAAAAACCGCCAGGGACCTGTCATCGGCTGTACAATTAGTTCTGCAATCTCTGACAGATGATTGCTATCTATTTCTACTCCTAGCTGTTTACAGGCCCTGTTGAGTCGCTCCCAGCAGATTTGGTAAGCTTGTTGACTATCCATTCACACCTCTTTTTGTGGTTGTTAATTTCTGGTTTGACATACTCGGCTATTGATAATTGAAGTTATTTTGCCCTATTTTGGTACAACCACAAAACTCATAAGGTAAACTAGTTTACCTAAGAGAAAAATTAAATATTGTTGGTGCTACTCGCTTATATCTCTGTTTTTTTGTCAATATTTAGTGACAACTATTCTAGAAACCCCTAGAAAAGCGTACTTATATTACAAAACCTAGTATCGGTATTCAACCTATCCAAGTAATTTTAATGTTAAAAAAATGACAATATTAGAAGTAAAAATAGGGAATTTATTGAGAAATTCAAGTATAAAAACGTTAAATTTCTGAAGCAGCTAGTCAACAACCATTCCATCATCCGTGTATCCGTGATATCAGTGTCTACCCCATTCCCTAACTTAAAGTCACGCGATCGCGTCCTCTTCTTTTAGATTGAAACAGAGCTTGTTCTGCGGAACGTACTAGACCCATTGGGTCTGCTTCCGGATTGGGAATAGTACTGGCAACGCCTAAACTAATTGTGAGAACATTAGAGGGAAGACCCCCAATTCCCGGATAGTCCGCAGGAATTGCTAAGGCTTTGATTTGGGAACGAATATTTTCGGCAATATACAAAGCGCTGGTAGCATCGCTATGGGGTAGTACGACAGCAAATTCTTCACCACCATAACGAGCAACTAAATCACTGTCTTGACTATCTTCACTATTTTCAGATCCTGTGGTTTGGATACCGCTGCTGAGAGAAACTTGTCGTTGTTGTATGGTTTCGCGAATTGCTCTAGCTATTTTTCTCAGACAATCATCACCAGCCCCAAAGCCGTAGGTTTTATTGTAAATCTTAAAATAATCAATGTCGCACAATATTAATGATAGGTGTGTACTCTCGGCTGCTAACTTTTTCCACTCAATTTGCACATAGGTGTTAAAATAACGGCGATTGGGTAGCTGGGTGAGTTCATCTAAGCTAGATAAGTAGCGCAGGTGTTGGTTTTCTTTCTCCAACTGCTCTAAACGGATATTTTTCTCGTCTTCCCTAGCCAGTAGTTGGTGCTGAAAATACTGGCGATAGAGTTCGCAACTAAAACTCACCCGCTCGTTTTCCAGATGTACCAGTCCCATGCTATCTAATCTATAGGCAACACTGGAATCTAGCTTCAGGGGTGTCTCGGTGGCAATAAGTTCTTTGACAGCTGCTTCCAGTTGGGGATCTTCTTCCAGCACAAACACATACTGACGCAAATGGTCGTGGTAAATACCCTCTTCTGTGGGTGCTTGTTGCAATAATTGCTCTAGCGTCACCTCAGTCTTCACCAAGTGATACAAAGCTAACCGCAATAAATAAGGATGTCCCCCCACCATTGACATTAATTTCTGGGAGTCGGAACTATTAGACCAATCCAGTCCGTGTCGTTGGGCTAAATCCTGTAGCTGTGGTTGCGTAAAGGGTAGTAACTTTAATGGTAAACCGATGTTAAAAGGTGATTGATTCAGCTTCAAGGGGAGGTGAAGTTCTGTAGAGTAAGCCACGATTATCCGCAGTTTTTGCCAAATTTCTACTCGCTTACCTTGTTCGTACCAGAAGCGCAACAGTGGTAGAAAGTCTTGAGCGATGTCAGGATAGTCGTAGAGCAGATTGACTTCGTTCAATGCCAAAACTAGGGGACTGCTGACAGACTTGAGCAAATAATCTTGAACATAAAGAGTGCAGCTGACTTTGCTACCCAGATCCTCATCCCAATATTTATCCAGTTTGGACTCTAGTCCTAACTCTCGACTGAGATTAGCACAGAACCAGCGCAATAGTTTATCCAGGCTGCTTAACACCACTTTGTCGGCTTGTTGAAAGTCCAAGCTGATAGTCTGATACCCCTGTTTTGTAGCATGATCCAGCAAGCGCAGAATCAGAGAACTTTTCCCCATTTTTCTCGGTCCCTTGATGCGGATGATACTCCCTGGTTCGACAATCTCACCGTATGCTAGTTCCTCTATCGGTGGACGAGGAATATACAAATCGGAATCAATAGATACAGGCCCGCTAGGGAACTCCAGATTTGTAATCGCGGGCTGGTTTAATTTAGCAATTAACTGTTGCTGTACTTTGGTTAGACGACGTGGTTCTAAGGAGACTCGGAAAGTACTTTTAGTAATAGGTTCTCCCCAAAACTCGCTCAATAATTGCCACAAAATGGCAGCAACTTTTCTGACACGTTCTTCTCCGTAATGGGCTTCATGAGCTATGGTAGTATAAGTTTTACCCTCCCACGAAAAGCGCAATACTAATTCCTGTAGTGGTGTTAATCGGTTTGGCTGGCTAGCTTGTAGTAGCTGCACAACTTCATCAATAGTCATCAGTGGTTTGCTCGGCTACAGGTGTGATAATTCCCCAAACTGTATTTTGGCTGTCACAGTTTAGGCAATGGGAATAGAGCAATATGTTGCTTCTTATTTGAGGTTAACAGTAAATGGCTTTCCCAAAAAGCTACAAACTAACTATTGACAAAATTGCTATTTTATGAAACTAAACTCCGCTCTTAAGGGCGGGGTTTTTCCGCCATTTTCATCTCATGTTTGTCTGGGTTAGTTTTAGTAATTTTGTTACTAATTACACAAAAAAGTGGAAATAATTATATAAGGAGAAAATAAAATGTAGCTTTTTTATTTCAGGCTGGTGAGGTAATGGGCATTTAACAGGTTACATTTATCTATTTACGGCTGTTGGATTAACTGGAAATAATTATTTAACCGCTAAACCAGCGGTGGCTGATGAACTTACTAAATAAATTCTTAACAAAAAGTCAAGTTTTGCCAGGGCTATAGTCTCTTCACGAACCGCGCTTCCACAATAACTCACTCACTCCACCGGCAGCTATGCAAACTCAAAAATCAGCAATTAACCAACTAGAGCGGCAACTACAACTCGAAAGAATCCAGCGAGTTGCTGTCCAAAGAGAACTGCAAAAAGTGAAGCAAGAGCTAGCAAGTGGGAATTATTCCCCAGCCTCAAACCACAATGGGGTTCCCAGATGGCAAATGCCGCTAGAAGCAAGTGGTTTGGGATTGTGGGATTGGAATTTAGTTGATGGTCAAATATATTACAATGCCCGGTGGAAGCAAATGCTGGGGTATGAAGTAGAAGAAATCGTCAATCACCCGCAAAGCTTTGCTCGGTTGGTACATCAAGAGGATTTTCCCAGAGTTATGGCGCACTTAAGCGCCTATCTATCAGGACGGACGGAAACCTACCAAGCCGAATTTAGAATGCGCTGCAAATCTGGGGAATGGAAGTGGATTTTGGATCGGGGTCAGGTGTGCGATCGCGATAAATTTGGCAATCCCGTCCGGATGAGCGGCACCCACACAGACATTAGCAATTATAAAGCTGCACAAGCATCTTTATTACTGTTTCAACAAGCGCTCTTCAACGCTACTGATGCGATCGCCATAGCCGATGTGGAACTAAACCACGTCTATCACAACCCCGTCTTTGAGCAATTATTTGCATATACCGCAACCGAGGAATTACAAGCAGCCGGGGGGCTAAAGACGATATTTACCAACCCGCAAGTAGCAGCGGAAGTATTGACAACAATTCTTGACGGTCGCTCTTGGGTAGGGGAAGTAGAGCAAATTTCCCGCACTGGTCGCCGCATGGATATTTTCCTCCGCGCTAACCCTATCAAAGACCTGAACGGCAACCTAATAGGGATGGTAACGGTTCATTGTGATATTAGTCACAGCCGCGTCGTCGAAATCGCACTCCGTCGTAGCCAACAAAAACTCCAGCAAGCACAAAGAATCGCCCAAATTGGCAACTGGGAATTTGATATCCCCAGCGGTAAAATGACCTGGAGTGAAGAACTTTACCAGATTTTCGGCATCAAGCCGACTCAGGAACCAACCTTGAATCTACTGCTGCGAAAGATTCATCCTGACGATCAAGAATCCTGGCTACAGGTTCTGAAAAAGGCGATGATGGAAGGACATTCCAGTGATATAGAATTCCGCATCCGCCGTCAAGATAGCGAAATTAGGTATCTCAATTGTCGCCTGGAAGCCCTAAAAAACCAGTCTGGCGAAGTTATCAAGCTAGTTACCAGCGCCATCGATATTACAAAGCGCAAACGGGCAGAAATTGCTCTGCAACAGCAGATATGGCGGGAACGTCTATTGGGTCAGATGCAAGAGCGGATGCGCTCGGCTTGGAAGCTAGAGGAAATCCTCCCAACAACCGTCGAACAAGTGCGACAGTTTCTCCAAGCTGACCGGACATTGATTTACCGCTTCAACTCAGATGGTAGTGGTGAAATCGCAACTGAATCCGTGTCTGAGGGCTGCACACCGATAGGGGAAATGCCGACCCCGGAAAAATGCTTGATTGAAAATTATATTCCTCTCTATAAACAAGGAAGCATGGGCATCATTAATGATATTTATGATGCCAAAATTAGCCAAGAGGATATTGATTTCCTCCGCAAGTTAGCAGTTAAAGCTAGTTTGATGGTTCCCATTTTCCAAGGTCAAGATTTATGGGGACTGCTGATTGTTCATCACTGTCGTGCTTCTCGTCAGTGGCAAACATCGGAAACTGAATCCCTCAGAAAACTTAGTTTACAAATTACCATTGCCATTCAGCAAGCGACATTATTTGAACAAGCACAAAAAGAAAACACCCAACGCCAATTAGCAGAAGCACGGGAGCAAGAAACAGCCCAAGAATTAGAACTTATTCGGCGCGAACTACAAAATACCCAAACCCAGCTAGTACAAAAAGAAAAAATGGCGAGTCTGGGACAGTCCCTAGCAGGTATTGCTCAGGAAATTAATAACCCCGTCAGCTTTATCTATAGCAATATCAATCCGATTAGCGAACAGGCCCAAGATATAATTCGGCTGCTAGAACTTTATCAACAATACTATCCCCATCCCCCCGCAGCCATCGCCACAGAATTGGAATTCCTCGACGTTAATTTTCTCAAAACCGACTTTTTGAAACTTCTGTGGTCTATGCGGTCTGGTGCCGAACGCATCAAAGAAGTGGTCATGGCCTTACGCAATTTCTCCCGCTGTGACGACGAGAAACCCAAAAAATCTGACCTAAATGTCGGTCTGGATAGTACTTTAATGATTTTGCATCATCGCCTGAAAGAGCAGACCGATAGACCCAGTATTCAGGTAATTAAAGAATTTGCTGACTTGCCCTTAGTTGAATGCTACCCTAGTGAGTTAAATCACGTGTTCATGCACATCTTAAATAATGCCATTGATAGCTTGGAGGAAAGAATAAAGCAGGATTATTCTTTTACCCCCCAAATCAAAATTACCAGCGAGGTTATCAATAGTCATTTATCAGTAGTCAGCAACAAAGATAAGCAAGATAGTGGTACAATAAAACCAACAAGGCAGAAAGTTGTTATCCGGATTTCTGATAATGGTAAAGGTATTTTACCCCATATTCAGAAACGGATATTTGAACCGTTTTTTACTACTAAACCAGTAGATAAAGCTACGGGGTTAGGTCTTGCTATTAGCCATCAAATTATCGTGGAGAAACATCAAGGAAAGCTCAAGTGTAATTCGCAATTATTCCAAGGTACAGAATTTGTGATAGAAATTACTACCAAGATGAAAAGCGCTGACCATGTAAAAGAACACAGTAGCTTCAGTAGTAATTAACCAGAGACATCTTTCTCTAAAAGTTTCAAGTTTATAAAGCTAGGCAACAAGAGCGTATCGGGGTGGAATTGCAATCCACCCTCTTTTTTTTCTTAGTTATTAGTTATTAGTCATTAGTTATTAGTTCTTAGCTTCCCTTGTCTCCCTTGTTTCCCTTGTCCCCCCATTACCCATTACCCTAACCCATCCATCATCCGTGTATCCGTGATATCAGTGTGTGCCCCATTACCCATTACCTAAAATATATTAATATTGATTTATAACTGGTCTACAGGTAATTGCCTATTATGAGTTATAGTATCCCTGTCAAGACTCGTAAGTTACCAAATCAAGCTCTAGGAGCAAAGATTTTCCACTGGGTAAACCTCATTAGCTTGTTTATCATGCTCACCAGTGGACTGCAAATTTACAACGCTAACCCCGTTTTTGGTGGTAGAGAAGGTTTGCATATTTCACCCTTATTTACCCTCGGAGGATGGCTAGCAGGTGGCAGACATTGGCATTTTGCAGCTATGTGGATATTCTCGCTAAATCTTCTTTGGTATGGATTTTACGTATTAATTACCAAGCGGTGGAAACATCGCTTTGTTGGTACTAATGACATCAAAGCATTACAAAAAACCAAAAATATTAAACGCCTCACTTATGCTTGGCATCGTATCGCTTATACTGTGATTATTCCTGTTTTATTATTAGCAATATTCACGGGAATAGGCATGTATAAGCCCGCCCAATTTTACTGGATTGTTGATATATTTGGTAGTTGGGAAGCCTTACGAATCGTTCATTTTTCCTCAGTACCTATATTTATTTTATTTGCCATATTTCACTGGCGGTTAGGTAAAAAAGCAGGTGGCGAACAATTGACAGATTCTATGTTTTGGTAATGGAACCACGGAGAATAACTAATAACTAATGACTAATAACTAATGACTAAAATTCATATTCCTCGATGGCAATTAACACGGCGGCAATTCTTCCAATTATCGGGTATTTCTGGTGCAAGTTTTTTAGTGGGTGGCTGTGGTGTACCGATATTTGAAGATGTGGTGGGTAAGCTTTCGGAACCACTCAATCAAAAGGTGGAGACTTTACTTTTTAACCCGCAAAAACCTGTACCCGAATTTTCCGTCGGTGACATTGAACCAGATAAACTTATTGTCAATACTTTTCGGTATACTCCTGTTATTGACCCGCAAGAATATCGGTTAGTGATTGACGGTGAGGTGAATAATCCTCTGAGTCTCAGTCTGGAAGAAGTTTATGGCTTACCTTTGACATCGATGATTATTCGTCATGTTTGTGTCGAAGGATGGGCTGCGATCGTGCAATGGGAAGGGGTAAGAATGCGGGAACTTGTGACCCTAGCTCAGCCTAAATCAAATGTCCAGTACGCTTACTTTTACTCTGCTGATGGCTATTACGAAAGCTGGGATATTGCTTCCGCTTTGCATCCCCAGACGTTGTTAGCTTATCAGAAAAACGGTGAACCTTTGCCAGTAGAAAATGGTGCCCCTTTGCGTCTAGCTTCTCCGGTTAAACTTGGGTATAAGCAGAGTAAGTGGGTGACTAGAATTACTTTGGTTAGTCAGTTAACTCGGCGTCGGGGTTACTGGGAAGACCAGGGTTATGAATGGTTTGCGGGGTTGTAAACGTAGCGATGCAAGCAGGTTTTTCAGCGCGTTCTCAGTATATCTTGATTAAAGAGCGATCGCTCTTTCATACTGTCTCCTAGAACTTAGCTGTATATTTTTCATGAGTTACTCTCGATTGTTGGTTTACCTGCGAGTTGTGTTTCCAGTCATTCTGGTGCTGTTGGTGGGATGTACCCAATTGTTAGCCCCACCAGGAACTGCTAATTTGACTTTAGGAAATCCCAGCAAGGCTACAGAAGATATTAATAATTCTGACAACTACTTGATGATTAAACCTCAATATGCACTCTCCTACAACCGCAGCCAGGAAATTGCAAATTGGGCAAGTTGGCAGTTAAATCAATCATGGTTGGGAACTGTAGACCGTCAAAACAACTTTCGTCCTGATGATACTTTACCTGAAGGTTGGGAACGAGCAACGCCCAGTCTTTACACTGGTTCTGGATACGACAGGGGACATATTGTACCATCCGCAGACCGTACCAAAAGCGTAGAGGATAATTCAGCAACTTTTTTGATGACAAATATGATGCCCCAAACCCCTGATAATAATAGAAAAACCTGGGAAAATTTAGAAAGCTATTGTCGTCAATTGGTCAGAGAAGGGAAAGAACTTTACATCATTGCTGGACCCTATGCGAGTCAAGGAAAACTCAAAAATAAGGTAACAATTCCTAAGTCAACTTGGAAGGTAGTTGTAGTTTTAGACAAACCAGGAAGTGGGATTAAAGGAATTACCGCTAAGACTCGTGTAATTGCAGTCAATATCCCTAACGAACAGGGAATAAACTTTGATTGGAGAACTTACCGAGTCAGCGTTGATAAGCTGGAAAAATTGACTGGTTATGACTTTCTCTCAAATGTTTCTCCGAATATTCAACAAGTAATTGAAAGTCAGGTAGATATAGCAATTCCCAATCATAGGAGGTACATTTCAAGAAACAGAGAATTGCAACTTAAAGAAACCATTTCAATATCTGCGTGAACGTAGCGTCTAGACAGTCCAATCCCAGGTTTTCTTCCCAAACTCAGGACATAATCGCCTAAAAATGCCAAAATATCTGCTTATTTGCCATATACACATTTAACCATATTTGTCAACTGTATTAAAATTACTCGAAAATGTTTATCTTAAGTTGGCAATTTTTGCAGTGATTTTCCAGCGAATCGACAACGTAGTTACAAGGGTTTCAACGGTATGAATCAAACTAGTCATACCTCTCCACCAGTCTTAATCTACTGCAGGCTGAAAGTACTGCTACTATGTAGTGTAAGATTTAGTATGTCAGGT
>JAYKJH010000266.1:0-7623 GCA_035285345.1 Nostocaceae cyanobacterium
CATCTACAACATCATTATTGTTTGCTTCCATTTCAGATTGGGGCATATCGCCTGCTGGTAATTCAGTCATGTTTCTTTCTATTTTTCTAGTTATTAGTGGTCTTCCAAGACCATTAATTAGTTCGGATTATTTGCATAAAAAAATGCATTTTTAGGTGCTAAAAATACAGTTAAATATCATTAACTGACAACCGAACTTTATCTTGGATATTTGATACTTCAAATGGGTTGACCAATTTTCAGGTAATTATTCGTTAAGTAATATTACGGAATATTTTAAATAAATATAAAGATTTTACGGTAATAACCAATTCATATGGTAAAAACACTGGACTAGTCCGGGCTAGCGCCACAAAAAGCCATTTTTAAATTTGGCGTTGCTGAATGGAAGTATGAACTTCCAATACCGAGTGTTTAAAACCCTTATGTTGGCGTATGCAGCGCCTTTGTGCGAAACTAAATTCATACTCTTCATCAGCAACGCCTTAAATTTTTTATTACCAGGACTTACGCACCGATTATGATTTGGCGTCCGAGACGAGCGAAGCAAAGTAATCGCCAAAAACTATCGGAAACATCCGTTTCAATACTAGTTAACTGACATCTTGCACTCAAGAGTGGCAGCCCAAATTTCTCGTTCCCAGGTTGAACCTGGGAACAAGATCGGGGAGGTTCTACCTCCAGGAGTGCAATATATGAGTTAATGGGTAATTCACCGAAAATTTGGCGGCAAAATCGCCCCATATGTTAAGTGGTATACCAAAATTCGGCTTGTTCATGGGGCGATATGAACGCATTTGCGCTCCGTATTTTTACAGGTTTAGACCCAACCGTACATTATGTTGCGATCGCTTCCGACGAAATATAGCGGTTCCTAATCATATGAGGTACGTTTCAAGAAACTGAGAATTGCAACTTAAAGAAGCCATTTCAATATCTTCGTGAGCATATCTTCTAGACAGTCCAATCCCAGGTTTTATTCCCAAACTAAGGACATAATCGACTAAAAATAGCAAAATATCAGCTTGTTTTTTATATACATATTTGCCACTAATTGTCAACCGTATTAAAATTACTCGTCAATGTTTATCTTAAGTTGGCAATTTTTGCGGTGATTTTCCAGCGAATCGACAACGTAGTTACAAGGGTTTCAACGGCATGAATCAAACTAGTCATACCTCTCCACCAGTCTTAATCTACTGCAGGCTGAAAGTACTGCTACTATGTAGTGTAAGATTTATTATGTCAGGTTTTATTGACAATATTACGGTTTAATTGTTTAAATTTTCTAATGTAATACGCGATTTCAGACAGATGATACTTATATATCAACCCAAACACAGGTGATCGGCACGAATCGCAGTAGCGAAGGTTTAATTGAGTGAGGGTTCATGTAATTGAGAAAGGCTATAAATATGAAATTAGCAAAATCAGAAGATTTTTCATGATAAAAAATCTCGCATTGTTATGATTTTAACTATCATAAATGTAGCTTTTTAAGTAAATTTTAAAATATATAAAAATGTTAAATTCAAGAATATTTTCTCAATTTATGGACAAAATGTGAGAAGAACACAACACTAAATAGAAATAATAATCTACCACAACAATATTAATCATTAATCGCAAAACTTCTCGACCATTTGGATTTATGGTAATTTTTATTGATTAGCATTTACCTATCCAAAATCCCAAATGGAATCACAACTGGGTGCAGATATTTCTTGTCAGATGTTGTGTTGTCCTCCTCTAGAAGGATGTCAATATGACAAGCAAATTTCTCAAGCACGGTTTAGTGCTACCAGGCTTAACTGTCATCGGATTAACTATTGCTAGTCCAGTGATGGCAGTCAGTTTATATTCTGTCACACCTCTGTCCCAACAGATAGGTTTTCAAGACACTATTAACAACGCTGGTCAAGTAATTCCAGATGGTAAATCCTTCAATAATCAAGGTCAAAAGGTTAGTGGTAGTCTCTTAATTAATAGTGACGGTACAACCCAAGATTTAGGCAGACTTAATCCTAATTTCCCGGATGGTACTTTTGCTTACGCTATCAACAATTTAGGTCAGGTAGTTGGTTCTTCCGGTGGAGAAGCCTTTATTTGGACTCAAGAAACAGGAATTGCTCAAATCCCTAATACGTATTTTTTTGGCGACACTAGTGACATCAACGACCAAGGTTTTGCAGTCGGAACTTACGGAACAGCAGGTAGCGGTACTCATGGATTTATCTACAACCTGAACACAAACACAACGCAGATAATTCCTGAAGTTGGGGAATACTATAACATTGCAGCCGCCGGTATTAACTCCAAAAATGATGTAGTGGGTGGTTATTACGACGGAACAGCAAGAGCAATCCTCTACAGTAACGGTGCGATTCAAACCCTCAACAACCTAATTCCAAGTAACTCTGGCTGGTTTCTGGAATTTGCCTACGATATCAATGATAGCGGACAAATTATCGGTTACGGCACCTTAAATGGCGAAGGTAGCGGTTTTTTACTCACTCCAATTAACTCCCCAACAACCAGCGTACCAGAACCCACTACTGGTACAGGTGCGTTAATATTTGGTGCTGTAGCTGTTAGTTGGATGCTAAAAAAGCAAACCAACAAAACCAAAACAGTCATAGGTAATAGGTAATAGGTAATAGGTAATAGGTAATAGGTAATAGGTAATAGGTAATAGGTAATAGGTAATAGGTAATTGGGAAAAATCCTCCATACACCATTACCAATTACCCAAATAACTAGGGATACAACTTGTCACCAGTTTCGGGGTTAAACACAAACAACTGACTCATATCCAACTGCAACTGTACCCTCTCCCCTGGACGAGGACGCACATTCGCACCAACCTGTACATTTAAGACAACCCCCGAACCTGGTAAACCAGTACGAATCAAAGTCTCTCTCCCCAGAGGTTCCACCACCTTCACCTCAACAAACAACTCTCCAAACCCCTCTTGAAGCTCTTGGCGCTCTAAAATCCTGACGGATTTCGCTTCGCTAAGGCGTCTTGGCGGTTCGTTAATATAAATATGCTCCGGTCTAATCCCCAAATCTACCCCTTCCCCATCACGCAGATTTAATCGGCGCCGTACATCTACCGGACAAGCTAACATTTGTCCGCAGACATCAAACCCATGACCCTTGTAATGTGCTGGTAATATATTCATCGGTGGATTACCGATAAAAGTCGCTACCATGCGATTCGCGGGTTGTTGATAAATTGTCTGGGGTTCACCAATTTGTTGAATCCGTCCTCGGTTTAACACCACGATTTTATCTGCTAAGGTCATCGCCTCTACTTGGTCGTGGGTGACGTATACTGTTGTAATCCCCAGGTTTTGGTGCAGTTCTTTTAACTCTGCCCTTGTATCGTCTCGCAATTGGGCATCTAAGTTAGATAGAGGTTCATCTAAGAGAAATACTTGCGGTTGACGTGCGATCGCTCTTCCCAAAGCTACCCGCTGTTGCTGTCCCCCAGAAAGTTGCTTGGGTTTGCGGTCGAGGAGATTTTCCAGAGATAGTGATTTAGCCACTGCTTCGGTGCGATCGCGTATAGTTTTCCTGTCAACTTTCCGCATTTGCAACCCAAAAGCGATGTTTTCCCGGACGCTCATGTGGGGATACAAGGCATAATTTTGGAAAACCATCGCTACATCCCGCTGACGTGCGGGAACATTATTCATCAGTATATCACCAATGTAGAGATTGCCGGATGTGGCGGTTTCTAACCCAGCAATGGTGCGGAGAATAGTAGACTTACCGCAACCGGAAGGTCCGACCAACACCCAAAATTCGCCATCGGGGACTTTAAAGGTAATGTCTTCAATGGCGATGACGTTGTTAAATGTGCGGTTGATGTTTTCTAGGTAGATATTAGACATAAGATAACAGTCTCACGCAAAGGCGCTGCATACGCAACGAAGGATGATTTAATAATTGCAAGTATTTTTTAAGATATAACCTTGTGGGTTGCATCTTGACTTACTGTACCTCTGGACTCCCGCGTGGTATAAATGCATTCAGCATTATCCGCACCCTACATCAGACCTGCTATACATGAAATTTTGCCCATCCTTGAGAATTACTACTATGCCACGATTTCTGTGCTTAATCTTGAGTATACCGATGTTAAGCACATTGTTGTTTGTGACGGAGGAAGTCTTAGCACAACAGTGGCGTCCGGTACGAGGTGGTATTCTTTATGGTATCAGCGGTATGGCTTTGATTAGTCACAAAGCTAAAGTTCTCAATTTCTTGGTTGTCCACGACAATAAAAAAGCCAACCAAGGACGGTTGGCAATGATTACAATTAAGGATAAAAAACAACCTGTATATTCTCCTTTAGAATGGAGAAGCAACATAAAATTGCCTATTGATTTAGAGGGATTAACAACAGTTCCAGGAACAAATAAACCCTCTTTTATGGCTATGAGTAGTACAGGTAATGTCTATCATTTTCGCCTGGTAGAATCTCCGGTAGAGGTGGAGGGTGATTCATCCCTAAATATCTCAATGATTAAGGTATTTGATTTACCGAACATATCTGAAGACAGTAATTTGGAAGCCTTTGCTATTCAGGAAATTGAGGGTAAATTAATAGCAGTCTGGGCACATCGCGGTCAAGAACGAGATGCAGCAATCATGTTTTGGGGAGTAATCGATTTAAATAATTACAAAATCTCCCCCCTAGGTTCAGTGAATGTGAAAGTACCATTGAATGCTGAAAATGTACGTCACATTTCTGACTTGAAAGTAGACAAAGCTGGGGTGGTTTATATCACATCCGCTAGCGACCCTGGGGATGACGGACCATTTAAATCTGCTGTCTACATTGCTGGTTCTTTTGGCTGGCGGGGGGATAAAATTACATTTAGGAGAAATTCCCAACTAGTGCCTTTATATAGCTACGATTATCACAAGATTGAAGCACTTGAACTTGTACCTGGTGCAGAAGGTGGGGTGATATTTGGTACGGATGATGAAAATATGGGTTCTTCGGTGTATTGGATGGATAATAATTGATAAGTAAAATAATTTTGGATTTTGGATGCATCAATATATAGCAATTCCCACATTCGCTTCTGTATAGCCAGAAAAAATTAACCGCCGATAGAAAAGGATGGACGCTTTCTTAAGCCGATACATTTGTACTTCAGTAGACTAGAAAATGCTATAAACCACAGATGAACACAGATAAACACAGATAAATCTGTACCTCATTAGACCCGAAAATGCTGTAACTTACGCTGACAACAATTCCTGCAATTTATTCAATACAGCCTGAGCATGTCCTTTTGTTTTCACATTTTCCCAATTGTAAGCTATATTCCCATCAGGGGAAATCAGAAAAGTTGAGCGGACAATTCCCATATATTCCTTACCCATAAACTTTTTTAATTGCCATACACCATAAGTATCTGCCAATTGATGTTCTGGGTCGCTTAGTAAAGTAATCGATAAGTTATGTTTGCTGATAAATTTGCAATGGGATTGCACTGAATCTGTACTTACGCCTATAATTTTAGCTCCTAGACTACTAAATTCTAGACTCAGTTCAGTAAAGTCTTTTGCCTCAGTTGTACAGCCGGGAGTGTTATCTTTGGGATAAAAATATAGGACAAGCCATTGACTCGAAAAATCATTTAAACTGACTTGATTACTGTCTTGGTTGGTTGCACAGAAATCAGGTGCTGGTTGTCCAGGTTGGGGGATTTTATTCATGAGATATGGGAATTAACGTAAGTCGCGTTAGGCTTGTACTGATAACTGGTAATAGGTAATGACTAGCTGTTAACCACAAAAAGTATCGAAGATTAATGTCTATGTTCGCTCTACGGGGGGTTAATAGCTGAAATTTCTGAACCCTAAATAGGGTCAACGAGAGTAGTAAAAACTACTCTCGTTGAGGGCATCCCTCAACAGTTGTTAAGGGATTTTGGGGTCATGGGTCATGGGTAATGAAATGATTATAGCATTACTTATCGAAAACGCGAACATAGTAATTGTGATTTCCTCTCCCAAAGGGAGAGGGTGAGGCTGAGGGCAAATTTTATAATTTATACCGCGATTCAGGAACGGGGAAAATTCAAAACTTTCTGCAATCCCTGCAATAATTCCCTAGCGGTGAAGGGTTTGGATAAAAATCCTTGGACGCCGGTTCCTGCATGTTGTGCCATACCCTCCGTAGATGACAAACCGCTCATGGCAATAATTTTTACCTGAGCGTTCATTCTTTGCAAGGTACGAATAGCGGTGACTCCATCCATTGATGGCATAATCATATCCATGAGTACGACGCTAATTGTATGTTGGTGTTGGGCGTAAAGGGCGATCGCTTCGATGCCATCGTGAGCTACCATGACCCTATAGTTGTAGCTTTCCAGGGTGGCTGTGGTAATCTCGCCAATCACGACTTCATCTTCTACTAACAGAATCAATTCGCCATTTCCTTGGGTATTTTCCCCCTCTTCGATGATTTTAGCAGCAATATTGCCATCACCACTAGGCAAATAGATTTTAAACTGAGTACCTTTGCCTACCTTACTAGATACATCCACAAAACCGCCATGATTTTTGATAATATTCAAGGCCGTGGGCAAACCTAAACCTGTCCCTTTCCCGGCTTCTTTGGTAGTGAAAAAGGGGTCAAAAATTCTCTCCATGATGGCGGTGGTCATTCCAACTCCGGTATCAGCAATGGTAATCACCACATAGGAACCTGGTTTTGCCTCCAGATGCATCTTGGCATAACTAGCATCAATTAGGAGATTTGTGCCTGAAATAGTTAGTCTACCGCCATCAGGCATAGCATCGCGAGCATTAACACAAAAATTCATCAATACCTGATGCAATTGGGTGGGGTCTGCCAAGACTGTCCACAAATCTGGCTGCATGTCCTTGCGAATTTCTATGGATTTGGGGAATGTTTGTTGACAAATTTGCACAACATCTGCTGCTAGGTGACGCAGTTGCAGGGGGGTACGCTTACCTTCTGAACCACGGACAAAGGACAAAATTTGCTTCACCAACTCCGCTCCCCGTTTGGCGTTATTTTCTAGGAGTTTCAACATTTCCTCCGATCGCTCATCCAAATTGGTAAGTTTCAGGGGTAGCAATTGAGAAATCACCAGAATTGGTGTCAGGATATTGTTGAGGTCGTGGGCTATACCACTAGCTAAGGTTCCCAGACTTTCCAGACGTTGAGCGCGGAGAAACTGTGTTTCTAGTTGTTTTTTCTCGGTGATATCGGTGTCAACGGTGAGAATATATTTCGGTTCTCCTGTATCCTCACGCACCAGTGTTAAGCGACTGGCGACGATAATTTCTTTACCTTCTTTGCTAACTTTGTGTAACTCTCCTTGCCAAGATCCGGTTTCCAAGGCTCCTTGGAGAGCTGCTTCTAGTTCGGAAGAAACTTCCTGGTAGATTAATTTGTTTGCATTTTTCCCTAGAGCTTCCTCGACCCGCCAACCGTAAAGACGTTCCGCACTTTTGTTCCAGTATACAATTTGGTTATCCAAGTCCCGGAGAAAAATTGCATCGGTGGCAACATCTAGCAATGCTGCTTGTTCGGAGATTTTCTGTTGAGCAAGTTTCTGTGGGGTG